>NZ_QDDL01000009.1 GCF_003097315.1 Pelagibaculum spongiae | reverse complement strand
TTGAAGACTACAACGTTGATAGGCAGGGTGTGTAAGCACTGTAAGGTGTTGAGCTAACCTGTACTAATTGCCCGTGAGGCTTGACCATATAACACCCAAGCAGTTTGCTGGTTGTTTGCGAGTAATCAATAGATTACAAAATGATTAAAGTAAGCTTACAAAACCGAATTAAGTCGTAATTGTTGATATTAATCAGCAACGTTACGCGCAGTTTGCTTGGCGGCAATAGCGAGTGGGAACCACCTGAATCCATCCCGAACTCAGAAGTGAAACCACTTAGCGCCGATGGTAGTGTGGGGCTTCCCCATGTGAGAGTAGGTCACCGCCAAGCGCCAAACAAAACCCGATTGCTTAAAAGCAGTCGGGTTTTTTTATGTCTGCAAAAAAGTGATTTAAGAAAAAACAGCCACCTGAATCCATCCGCTATTCCCGAATTTAGCAGAAATAAAACCACTTAGCGCCGATGGTAGTGTGGGGCTTCCCCATGTGAGAGTAGGTCACCGCCAAGCGCCAAATAGAAAATCCCAGATCAGCAATGATCTGGGATTTTTTTATTTCTAGGGACGGAATGTATGTCGTATAGAGGCAGGATGCCGGTACGACGTTTACTCAAGCATTCCAGCGCCGATTGGTATCTATCGAAAACCACCTGAATCCATTTGCATTTCCTGCAACTATCTAGGTCACGTCAGAGCCTACTGACGATTTAAATGACATTAGCGTTCTCCCGCCTGGCAGCAGTGAATGGCTTAGTATTAATTCCGCCATTTGAGCTTAAATCCCTGCTTTACCTCCTTGTCTGTTGTTCTTAGGAAATCCTTTTCTAGCTCAGCGGTTGATGCCGAGCTCGATATTACTGCGTTCGCCAGCACTCTTAAAAAGCCGTTCTCAAAAATAAATAGTTGTTTTAGGGGTATTTGAAAAAGCGTCCTGGAAACAAACCGCGATATAATGTTTTGCGAGTTGATAGGAGATTATTTGTGGCGCAACTGGAACGACTTAAACCTCTGCTGACATTGTTGGATGATGGCAAATTTCATTCTGGCGAAAGCCTGGGCGCTGAGCTAGGCGTGTCACGCGCTGTGATCTGGAAAGATATCCAATTTTTACTGGAAACAGGCTTATTAATTGATCGAGTCAAGGGCCGGGGTTACCGACTAAAGCATTCGCTGCAGTTGCTAAACCAAGCGGTGATTGAGCAGCAACTTGCTAAAGATAATTGCCCGCTGGCAGTCAGTTTGGATTTTGCTACGGAATCAACCAATCAAGATTTAGTTGAGTTGTGCCGTAAGCAGCCGGATACTCATGCTGTAGCAAGAATAGTCGAATACCAGTTCTCTGGCAGAGGTCGTCGAGGAAAAGTTTGGCAGTCGCCACCTTGTAGTAACTTGATGTTTTCAGTAGCTTGGCGTTTTTATTTACCACCAATGCGGCTAGGCTTGCTGAGTTTAGTGGTTGGCGTTGCTATTGCCCGTGCGCTAGAAAAATATACCGCCAGTACGCTGCAATTAAAGTGGCCGAATGATTTATTGCTAAATGATAAAAAACTAGCTGGGATTTTGGTTGAATTACCGAAAATTTCTGAAGATGAAACTTCAGCAGTTATCGGAGTGGGTGTAAATTTGTTAGTGGATGACAAGGTGGCAAAACATATTGATCAGCCATGGTCTTCTCTATCAGATATCTCCAGCAAGCCGATCGATCGTAACCAACTGCAAGTAGATTTATTGTCTGAGTTGGTGCGAGTTATTTCCAATGAAGCCTGCTGGAGCGAAGAGATTGCTTCTTTTTGGAAACATCGTGACTGGTTGCAAGGAAAGCGTATCGATATCAAGTCTGGTGAGCGAATTGAGACAGGTTTGGCATTAGGAATAAACGAGGCTGGCGGTTTAATGGTAGCTACCGAGAAGGGTGAAAAAGCGGTGTATGCTGGTGAAGTATCTGTAAGGCGAACTCAATAATGCTGTTAATTGATGCTGGAAATACTTTTGTTAAATGGCAGCAGTTCTCGCCAAGTGATTTCTCGAAAGAGAGTTCTTTTGGCCAATTTCCATTGCAAGAACCCCAATGGGAAATGTTGCATCAGCAAATAAATAGGCCGCTTGAGCGTATTATGGTTTCGAGCGTGGCGGGCGAAGCTTTTGATCAAAAGCTGGTTAAGCAATGCCAGCAACATTCAGCAGCTCCTGTTCAATTACTGCAAAGCCCAAATGAATTTTTACAGTTAAAAAATAGTTATTTTGAACCTGAGCGCTTGGGCATTGATCGTTGGCTAGCAATGCTGGCGGTTTGGCGAGAAACCTCCCAAGGCTTTTGTTTAATTGATTGTGGTAGTGCAGTGACTGTTGATGTGGTTGATGGGCAGGGTCAGCATTCCGGTGGTTTGATTACACCTGGCCTGGAGATGATGCGACAAAGCTTATTCGGTGGAACTGGCCGCGTTGATCGACGGCCCTCGGAAGATTCTCGGCAATCGTTTTTGGCTTGCAGTACTTTTCATGCGGTACAAGGCGGGACGCTTTATTCGTTGGTGTCCTATATTGATCGAATAGTCGATGAGATTCAGGCCACCTATGGCGAGTTAAATTGTGTAATTACCGGTGGTGATGCCGAGCAGTTGGTTTCATTGCTCAAGCAAAGCTTTCAAATGGAAAAAGGGTTGGTTTTTCGAGGATTGAAAATTTTTGCGACTCATAGCGAATAATAATTGCGGAGAAATGGAATGATGCGCTGGCTGGGGTTGTTGCTAATTATTGCGGTGCTTGCTATTCCCGCAGCCTGGTTTTATCAGCAAAAAACATTGCTATCCGGATTGGAGTATCCAACGCAGGTAAGGGTGGATGCCGCACAACGAGATCGTTTCGAAAAACAGGTCTATGCCAATAGCGATAAACTCAAGGGCTATCTCGATGAAAGTGAATATTCTCTGGAATTGGTAAAGGAAGCGCCATCGCTTGCTGAACTTGAAGCCCCTTCAATGTTCGACAAGAGTCAGGCTCCTGGTACGGAATGTTTTTGGTTGGGTCACTTTTATGAAGTGCGAGTGCCTAGTCAAGAGCAAAAGCGCTTACCTATCGAAGGTATTACAACTCAAGTGATCGATCAGCAGAAAGATCTATTTGAAGGTTGGTGGATTTATGTCGATGGCTTTTTAGATAGAACAGATGCTGCCGAATATAGTGAATTTCTCAATTTAAACGGCATTAGCAGTTTTACTGAGCCTGCAGCGGCAGAAGATGATCCGACTTATCGGGTGTCATTAGGGCTTTATGCCAGAAAAAAACAGGCGCAACGAGAAATAGAGCGATTAAGGAAGTACGGAATTGACGCAAAAGTCGCTCCGCGTAGTCGTCCTTATAAGGTTTATGGCTTAAGGATACTTCAAGACACAACTGTGAGCCCTAAAAATGCGCCTTGGAAACAACGACTTGAAAAAAAATACATAGGTACTTTCAAAAAAATCGCTTGTTAGGGTTGCGCTCAAGTAAAAATCCATTAATATACGCGCCCACACCGCAAGTGCGGCACGCCGGCATAGCTCAGTTGGTAGAGCAACTGACTTGTAATCAGTAGGTCCCGAGTTCGACTCTTGGTGCCGGCACCATACTTTCGGAGGGGTTCCCGAGTGGCCAAAGGGATCAGACTGTAAATCTGACGCGAAAGCTTCGCTGGTTCGAATCCAGCCCCCTCCACCATTTTACGACAAGGTTCGCGGGTATTGTTTAGTGGTAGAACCTTAGCCTTCCAAGCTAAAGATGCGGGTTCGATTCCCGCTACCCGCTCCAAATAGTAGAATGCTCATATAGCTCAGTTGGTAGAGCGCATCCTTGGTAAGGATGAGGTCCCCGGTCCGAATCCGGGTATGAGCTCCATATCTTTCAATGTATGTAATGCAATTTTCTGTTTGGGGGGTCTCTAGTGTCTAAAGAAGCATTTGAGCGTAAGAAGCCTCATGTAAACGTTGGCACTATTGGTCACGTGGATCATGGTAAAACTACCCTGACAGCAGCTCTTACTCGTGTTTGCGCCGAGGTTTGGGGTGGTTCTGCTATAGCATTTGATGGTATCGACAATGCTCCAGAAGAACGTGAGCGCGGTATTACTATCGCAACTGCTCATGTTGAGTATGAATCAGAAGTTCGTCATTACGCTCACGTCGATTGTCCTGGTCACGCCGATTATGTGAAAAACATGATTACTGGCGCGGCACAAATGGACGGTGCGATTTTAGTATGTGGTGCGACTGATGGCCCTATGCCTCAGACTCGCGAGCACATTCTTTTGTCTCGCCAGGTTGGTGTGCCATACATTGTAGTGTTTTTGAATAAGGCTGACTTGCTAGCAGAAGATTGCGGCGGAGCGGACAGCGAAGAATATGCTGAAATGCTTGAGTTGGTTGAAATGGAACTGCGTGAATTGCTAGGTGAATATGAATTCCCTGGTGATGACACTCCAATCATTGCAGGTTCTGCACTGATGGCGTTGAATGGCGATGATGCTAACGAAATGGGCACCACTGCTGTTAAGAAGTTGGTAGAAGTTCTGGATACTTATATTCCAGAGCCAGAGCGTGCAATCGACGGTGCGTTTATTATGCCAATCGAAGACGTGTTTTCGATCCAAGGCCGTGGTACTGTTGTTACCGGTCGTGTTGAGCGTGGCATCGTTAAGATGGGTGAAGAAGTTGAAATCATCGGTATTAAAGATACTGTGAAGACAACTTGTACGGGTGTTGAGATGTTCCGCAAGCTGCTTGATGAAGGTCGTGCAGGCGAGAATGTTGGAGTTCTTCTGCGTGGTACTAAGCGTGAAGATGTTGAGCGCGGCCAAGTATTGGCTAAGCCAGGCTCTATCAACCCGCATACTATGTTTGAATCCGAGATTTATGTACTAGGTAAAGACGAGGGTGGTCGACATACTCCTTTCTTCAAAGGATATCGTCCACAGTTTTACTTCCGTACTACTGACGTTACAGGTACTATCGAATTGCCGGAAGGTGTTGAGATGGTAATGCCAGGCGATAACGTTCAGATGAAGGTTGAGTTGATCGCACCGATTGCGATGGACGAAGGTTTACGTTTTGCAATTCGCGAAGGTGGTCGTACCGTAGGTGCGGGTGTTGTAGCGCGAATTGTTGAATAAAGTTTGAAAAGGTGGTCATTATTCGTATAATGAGCGCCCTTTTAAAGGCCAGTAGCTCAATTGGCAGAGCAGCGGTCTCCAAAACCGCAGGTTGGGGGTTCGATTCCCTCCTGGCCTGCCAAATAGGCAGCAAGCTCTAAGCTTGCTGCTTTTTTACGTTCGCCCAGAAATAACCTGGAAGTCGAGTGTGGCAATAATGAGTATGGAACAAACTGAAAGCAAAATGGATTCCGTCAAATGGGTTGCGGTTGCGGTTTTAGTCGCAGTTGCAATCATTGGTGATAATCAGTTGGCAATCGAGAATGGTTTCTACCGATTGCTGGGGTTGCTGGCAATTGCTGGTGTATCGGCATTTATTGCCTTGCAAACTAGCAAGGGTAAAAATGCTCGAGGCTTCGCCCATGATGCATATGGTGAAGCGCGCAAGGTTGTATGGCCGAGTCGTGCTGAAACCACGCAAACTACAGGCATTGTAATGTTTGCAGTGTTAATTATGGGGATCTTCCTCTATCTGGTAGATATGCTGCTGGGTTTTGGGGTTGAGTACCTAACTTCACTGGGCGGATAACGATGGCTAAACGTTGGTACGTGATACACGCATACTCAGGCTATGAGAAGCGGGTTCAGCAATCAATTTTGGAGCGCATCGAGCGCGCCGGACTTCAAGAAGAGTTTGGTGATGTTCTAGTTCCAACTGAAGAAGTCGTGGAGATGAAGGCAGGGCAGAAGCGCAAAAGTGAGCGTAAATTCTTCCCGGGCTATGTTTTGGTCGAGATGGAAATGACCGATGAAGCATGGCACCTAGTAAAAGACACTCCGCGTGTTATGGGTTTCATTGGTGGTACCAGTGATCGCCCTGCTCCAATCACAGACAAGGAAGCCTCTATTATTCTGGATCGTGTCCAGGATGGTGCTGAGAAACCTCGTCCTAAGACCTTGTTTGAAGTGGGTGAAGTGGTTCGCGTCACTGATGGACCATTTGCAGACTTTAACGGTGTGGTTGAAGAAGTTAATTACGAGAAGAGTCGCTTACGCGTGGCTGTTCTGATCTTCGGTCGTTCCACTCCGGTTGAGTTGGAATTTGGCCAGGTAGAAAAGAGCTAAAGCTCTTTTCCCATGGGGAGCCTAGAGTTCGTAGCTCAGGCGTTTGCACCCAAATAAAGGTGATTTACAATGGCTAAGAAAGTCGAAGCTTATATCAAGTTGCAGGTTGCTGCAGGTAAGGCGAATCCGTCACCACCAGTTGGTCCAGCTTTGGGTCAGCACGGTGTGAATATCATGGAGTTCTGTAAGACGTTTAACGCGCAGACTCAAGAGATGGAAGCTGGCATGCCTGTGCCTGTTGTTATCACTGTATACAGTGATCGCAGCTTTACCTTCATCACTAAGACTCCACCAGCTGCAGTTCTGTTGAAGAAAGCTGCTGGTTTGAAGAGCGGTTCTCCACGCCCTAACACTGAAAAAGTGGGCACTGTGACTCGTGCACAGTTGGAAGAAATTGCAACTACTAAGATGGCTGACTTGACTGCTTCAGATATGGACGCAGCTGTTAGAACTATCGCTGGTAGCGCACGCTCTATGGGTCTTAATGTGGAAGGAGTTGAATAATGGCAAAGCTCACTAAGCGTACTAAGGCAATCCGCGCAGCAGTTGATGCAACTAAGCAATATGCAGTTGACGAAGCTCTGGCTCTGTTAAAAGAACTGGCTAACGCTAAGTTTGAAGAGTCCATTGACGTTTCAATCAATCTGGGTATTGATCCACGTAAATCTGACCAAAACGTTCGCGGTGCTACTGTACTGCCAGCGGGTAGCGGTAAAGATGTACGTGTTGCTGTATTCACTCAGGGCGCTAATGCTGAAGCAGCTAAAGAAGCTGGTGCAGACGTTATCGGTATGGACGACCTTGCAGCTCAAATTAAGGGCGGCGATCTGAACTTTGACGTAGTAATTGCATCTCCAGATGCAATGCGCGTTGTTGGTCAGTTAGGTCAAATCCTCGGCCCACGTGGTCTGATGCCAAACCCTAAGGTTGGTACTGTAACGCCTAACGTTGCTGAAGCAGTTAAAAATGCTAAAGCGGGTCAGGTTCGCTACCGTAACGACAAAGGCGGCATCATTCACGCCGCTATCGGTAAAGCAAACTTTGAAGTTGCAGCATTGCAAAGCAACTTGGAAGCATTGATTGCCGACCTGAAGAAGCGTAAGCCTTCTTCAGCTAAGGGTTCTTTCTTCGTGAAAGTAACTCTGTCTAGCACCATGGGTGCTGGTATTGCGATTGATAAAAACACAATCGAATCTATTTAAGGATTTGATTGGCTCGACTCACTTTAGGGTGAGATGAGCTGATCTTGGCTCGTCATCTTAGGATGACGAACCGTCCAAGACCGTAGGCGCTCGAAAGGGCTTAAATTTTGCCTGCGTAGACGGTGATGCTTGACTCGAATGCTTTAATTTCGGTCGGCCACCGTAAAGCGCAAGTCTTCGGACTTGCATTTGGATGCCGCAATTTTGCGGCGACCGAGGAGGTAACCTAAGTGGCACTGAATCTCGAGAGCAAAAAGGCGATTGTCGCCGAGGTAAGCGAGGTAGCTCAACGCTCCTTGTCTGCCGTTGTAGCCGAGTATCACGGCCTTAGTGTTGGACAGATGACTGAACTTCGTGTTCAGGCTCGCGAGCAAGGTGTATACCTGCGCGTGGTTCGTAACACTCTGGCTAAGCGTGCCGTGGAAGGTACCAGTCTTGCCTGTTTACAGGAAGCTATGACCGGTCCTCTCGTTTATGCATTTGCAGACGAGGCACCTGGAGCAGCAGCACGTTTGATTCGCGATTTCGCGAAGACTAACGATAAGCTAGTTCCTAAGGCTATAGCAATTGACGGCACCCTATTAGGTGCTGAAAGCCTGAATACAGTAGCAAGTTTGCCGAACCGTGAAGAAGCACTTTCTAAGTTGCTAGCAACCATGCAAGCCCCTGCGGCGAAGCTGGTTCGCACTCTGAACGAAGTTCCTGGCAAATTGGTACGTACCCTGGCCGCTATTCGCTCGGAAAAAGAGTCTGTTTAAAGCAGCTATTTTCCTAGAAATTTTTATTTGAGGTAATTTGAGTCATGGCTCTGTCACAAGAAGATATTCTGAACGCAATCGCTGAAATGTCTGTAATGGACGTTGTTGGTTTGATCGAAGCAATGGAAGAGAAGTTCGGTGTAACTGCTCAAGCCGCAGTAGCTGTTGCAGCTGTTGCTGGCGATGCTGCTGCTGTTGAAGAGCAGACTGAATTTGACGTAGTAATGTCAAGCTTCGGCGCTAACAAAGTTTCAGTAATCAAAGCTGTTCGTGCAGCTACTGGTCTTGGCTTGAAAGAAGCTAAAGGCTTAGTAGAAAGCGCTCCTACTACAGTTAAAGAAGCTGTATCTAAGGACGACGCTGAAGCACTGAAAGCACAGCTTGAAGAAGCTGGCGCATCTGTAGAAATCAAGTAATTTTCTACAGTGTGTAGCAGGGACTCGTTCTTGCTCACGGAAATAGGCTGATGGCTTTGTGCTGTCGGCCTTTTTCCGTTTCCAGAGTTTGCTCTGGACGTTCGACAATCAGCTTTGCTGATTCCATATCCACCGTCGGTTAGGCGGTATTTGTCTTGTGTCGGGGCTTGCGCTGTAGGCGTCGAACAGAGGCAAGGTAGCTTCTCCACCGGCTCGCTAAACCTAGGCTGAGGAATGCTGATGGCTTACTCATTCACCGAAAAAAAACGCATACGTAAAGATTTCGGAAAGCGCCAGAACGTACTAGAAGTGCCATATCTTCTGGCTATCCAACTTGATTCCTACAGAAAATTTCTGGAGTCAGGCGGAGACAGGGAAGATGGAAGTGATTTTGGACTAGATGCGGCGTTCAATTCTGTTTTCCCAATCGTAAGCTACTCAGGCAATGCGGCATTAGAATATGTCGGATATCGCTTGGGTGCTCCTGTATTTGACGTAAAAGAGTGTCAGCAGCGTGGTGTTACCTATGCCGCTCCTCTACGAGTCAAGGTTCGTCTTGTTATTTATGACAAGGAAGCCAAGACCCAGACCGTCAAAGATATCCGGGAACAAGAAGTATACATGGGCGAAATTCCGCTCATGACTGAAAATGGTACTTTCGTAGTTAACGGTACCGAACGTGTCATCGTTTCTCAGTTGCACAGAAGCCCAGGTGTATTCTTCGACCACGACCGTGGCAAGACCCACTCTTCTGGCAAGCTGCTTTATTCTGCACGTGTGATTCCATACCGCGGTTCATGGCTTGACTTTGAATTCGATCCTAAGGACAGCGTATTTGTCCGTATCGACCGTCGCCGTAAATTGCCTGCATCTATTTTGCTGCGTGCTCTGGAATTCACAAGTCAAGAAATTCTGGAAATGTTCTATGAAAAGAACATTTTCCACTTCGGCCTTGGTGGTTTTGAACTGGAGTTGATTCCAGACCGCATGCGCGGCGAAACCTTGCAGTTCGATCTCAAGGATCCGGAAGGTAACGTACTGGTTGAAGCCAGTCGTCGTATTACCGCACGCCATATCCGCCAAATCGGCAAATTGGGTATGGAACGCTTGGAAGTACCAGTTGATTACCTGATGGGTAAGGTTTTGGCTGTTGATCTAGTTGATCAGGAAACCGGCGAACTGATTGCGGAAGCGAACACAGAAGTTACTGAAGAACTGATTGCTCAGGCAGGTCAGGCCGGCGTTCGTGTACTGGAAACCCTGTACATTAACGAGCTGGATTCTGGCCCGTATATGTCTGATACCTTGCGTTTAGATCCAACCAGTACGCCGCTTGAAGCGTTGGTTGAAATCTATCGTATGATGCGTCCTGGTGAGCCACCAACCAAGGAAGCTGCTGAAAACTTGTTCCATAATTTATTCTTTGCCGAAGAACGCTATGACTTGTCGGGCGTTGGTCGAATGAAGTTTAACCGTCGTCTGCAGCGTCCTGACGTGAAAGGCACTGGTGTTCTGGATAAAGAAGACATCATCGCAGTTCTGAAAACACTGATCGACATTCGTAACGGTAAAGGTCATGTGGACGATATTGACCACTTGGGTAACCGTCGCGTACGTTCTGTTGGTGAAATGGCAGAAAACCAGTTCCGTATCGGTCTGGTGCGTGTTGAGCGTGCAGTACGTGAGCGTTTGAGTTTGGCAGAATCTGAAGGCTTAATGCCCCAGGATCTGATCAACGCCAAGCCAGTATCTGCGGCGATCAAGGAATTCTTCGGTTCCAGTCAGCTATCCCAATTCATGGATCAGAACAACCCGCTGTCTGAGGTTACTCACAAGCGTCGTGTTTCTGCGTTGGGTCCTGGTGGTCTGACTCGTGAACGTGCTGGCTTTGAGGTTCGAGATGTACACCCGACTCACTACGGTCGTGTATGCCCTATCGAAACTCCTGAAGGTCCAAACATCGGTCTGATCAACTCTTTGGCGTGCTACTCGCGCACCAACGAGTACGGTTTCCTTGAAACACCTTATCGCAAGGTAGTTGATGGAATCGCGACCGGTGATATCAAATATTTGTCTGCTATTGAAGAAGGCAACCATGTAATCGCCCAGGCTTCTGCAGCGCTGGACGATGACGGTAACTTCCTTGAAGATCTGGTCGCTTCTCGTCATCAGAGTGAATTCTCTCTGGTTGCGCCGTCGACTGTTGAATACATGGACGTTTCGCCTAAGCAGATTGTATCGGTTGCCGCATCGATGATTCCTTTCTTGGAACACGATGATGCTAACCGAGCTTTGATGGGATCGAACATGCAGCGTCAAGCTGTCCCAACTTTGAGAGCGGATAAGCCTCTGGTTGGTACAGGTATGGAGCGCGTGGTTGCGATTGACTCCGGTGTAACCGAAGTTGCCCGTCGTGGCGGTATTATCGAATCAGTTGATGCGGGTCGTATTGTTATCCGTGTTGGCGACGATGAGATTGAAGATGGTGAAGCGGGCGTAGATATCTACACCCTGACCAAGTACACCCGTTCTAACCAGAACACCTGTATTAACCAGCGTCCGTTGGTATCTCCAGGTGATGTGGTTGCGCGTGGCGACGTACTGGCAGATGGTCCTTCTACCGACTTGGGTGAGCTGGCTTTGGGTCAGAACATGTTGGTCGCGTTTATGCCTTGGAATGGTTACAACTTTGAGGACTCGATCCTCATCTCCGAGCGTGTAGTTCAGGAAGACCGCTTTACCACGATCCACATTCAGGAACTGACCTGTGTGGCTCGTGACACCAAGCTAGGGCCAGAAGAAGTGACTGCCGATATCCCGAATGTGGGTGAAGGCGCGCTGAGCAATCTGGACGAAGCCGGTGTGGTATACATTGGTGCTGAAGTTAAGCCGGGCGACATTCTGGTTGGTAAGGTAACGCCTAAGGGTGAAACCCAGCTAACGCCGGAAGAGAAGCTATTACGTGCGATCTTCGGTGAGAAGGCTTCTGACGTTAAGGATACTTCCTTGCGTGTACCGACAAGCACCTTCGGTACTGTTATCGATGTTCAGGTATTTACCCGTGACGGCGTTGAGAAAGACACCCGAGCACTGGCCATTGAAAACGAACAGTTAGACGTCGTTAAGAAAGACCTTAAAGACGAATACCGCATCATGGAAATTGCAGCGTTTGAACGTTTGCAACGCGTACTGATCGGTAAGCAAGCATTGCGTGGCCCTAACGGCTTAGCAAATGCTGAAGTCAACATCGACTACTTGTCTGAATTACCACGCGAGCGTTGGTTCGACTTGGTAATGGAAGATGACGATCTCAACAAGCAGCTGGAGCTAACTGCCCAGAAGCTAGAAGAGAAACGTGTTGAAGCTGAGCACCGTTATGAAGACAAGCGTAAGAAAATCACCCAAGGTGATGATCTGGCGCCTGGCGTACTGAAAATCGTTAAAGTTCACCTGGCAGTGAAGCGTCGCATCCAGCCTGGTGACAAGATGGCCGGTCGTCACGGTAACAAGGGTGTTATCTCCATGGTTGTTCCTGTGGAAGATATGCCTTATGACGCCAACGGTAAGCCAGTTGATATCTGCTTGAACCCATTGGGTGTTCCTTCTCGAATGAACATCGGTCAGGTGCTTGAATTGCACTTGGGTTGGGCGGCTCGTGGCCTTGGTGAGCGTATCACTGAGATGCTGCAGCAGCAGCGTTCTATTGTCGATCTACGTGACTACCTGCAGCGCATCTATGATGCGGGTGACGGTAAGCGCGAAGATATGACCTTGTTGAACGACGCAGAGATTATTCAGTTAGCTGAGAACCTGCGTGGCGGTGTTCCTATGGCAACGCCGGTATTTGACGGTGCCAAGGAATCGGAAATCAAAGAGTTGTTAGAGCTGGCAGGCTTGCCTGCATCAGGTCAAACAACGCTGCATGATGGCCGTACTGGTGATGCGTTCGATAACAAGATATCTGTCGGTTACATGTACATGTTGAAGTTGAACCACTTGGTTGACGACAAGATGCACGCGCGTTCTACCGGTTCTTACAGCTTGGTAACTCAGCAGCCATTGGGCGGTAAAGCTCAGTTTGGTGGCCAGCGTTTCGGTGAGATGGAGGTGTGGGCACTAGAAGCTTATGGTGCTGCATATACATTGCAGGAAATGTTGACTGTTAAGTCAGATGACGTAAACGGTCGTACCAAGATGTACAAGAACATCGTTAACGGCGATCACCGTATGGAGCCTGGCATGCCAGAGTCCTTCAACGTACTGGTGAAAGAAATCCGCTCGTTGGGCATTAGCATCGATTTAGAACAAGACTAAACCGTTTTGATCAAGGGAAGGCTTTAGGCAAAGCCTTCCCGTTAGGAGAAGAGCCTTGAAAGATCTATTGAATCTTCTGAAACGCCAGGGACAGCCGGAAGAGTTTGACGCAATCCGCATCCAGTTGGCGTCCCCGGACATGATTCGGTCCTGGTCCTACGGTGAAGTCAAGAAGCCGGAAACCATTAACTATCGTACTTTTAAGCCGGAGCGCGATGGTCTGTTTTGTGCCAAAATTTTTGGCCCAATCAAGGACTATGAGTGCCTGTGCGGAAAGTACAAGCGTCTCAAACACCGTGGTGTTATTTGCGAGAAGTGTGGCGTTGAAGTTGCACTGTCTAAAGTTCGTCGCGACCGTATGGGTCACATCGAACTGGCAAGCCCGGTTGCACACATTTGGTTTTTGAAATCACTGCCAAGCCGTATTGGTATGTTGATGGATATGACGCTGCGTGATATCGAGCGCGTGTTGTACTTCGAAGCATTTGTGGTAGTTGATCCAGGTATGACTAGCCTGGAACGCAATCAGTTATTGACCGATGAGCAATATCTGGAAGCGATTGAAGAGTTCGGTGACGAATTCGACGCACGCATGGGTGCTGAAGCAGTTAAAGAATTGCTGATGTCCATGGATCTGGAGCAGGAAATCCAGATTCTGCGTGAAGAGATTCCAAACACCAACTCAGAAACCAAGCTGAAGAAGCTGACCAAGCGTCTGAAATTGATCGAAGCATTCTACGAGTCTGGTAACAAGCCTCAGTGGATGATCATGGAAGTGCTGCCGGTTCTGCCACCTGACTTACGTCCGTTGGTACCGCTGGATGGTGGTCGTTTTGCGACTTCTGATTTGAACGATTTATATCGACGCGTTATCAACCGCAACAACCGTCTCAAGCGTCTGTTAGACCTGAGTGCACCTGACATCATCGTGCGTAACGAAAAGCGTATGTTGCAGGAAGCAGTTGATGCGTTGTTAGATAACGGTCGTCGCGGTCGTGCGATTACAGGTTCTAACAAACGTCCTTTGAAATCCTTGGCTGACATGATCAAGGGTAAGCAAGGTCGTTTCCGTCAGAACTTGCTGGGTAAGCGAGTTGACTACTCAGGTCGTTCGGTAATCGTGGTAGGTCCTACCCTACGTCTGCATCAGTGTGGTCTTCCTAAGAAGATGGCTCTGGAGCTGTTCAAGCCGTTCATCTTCTCCAAGCTGGAATTGCGTGGTCTTGCGACCACCATCAAAGCAGCCAAGAAGATGGTTGAGCGCGAAGAGCCAGTCGTTTGGGATATCTTGGACGAAGTAATTCGCGAACACCCTGTCATGCTAAACCGTGCACCTACTTTGCACCGTTTGGGTATCCAGGCGTTCGAACCGGTCCTGATTGAAGGTAAAGCAATTAACCTGCACCCACTAGTGTGTGCGGCTTATAACGCTGACTTTGACGGTGACCAAATGGCTGTTCACGTACCGCTGACACTGGAAGCCCAGTTAGAAGCGCGTGCGTTGATGATGTCTACCAACAACGTACTGTCTCCTGCGAACGGTGAGCCAATCATCGTGCCGTCTCAGGACGTTGTTTTGGGCTTGTACTGGATGACCCGTGAGCGTATTAACGCTAAGGGTGAGGGCATGGCATTAACCGATATCGACGAAGTCGAGCGGGCAATGCATTCAGGTGCGCTACATCTGCAAGCCAAGATTAAAGTTCGGATCCGTGAAGTGTCTATCGACGAGATTACTCGTGAAAAGACTGCGGTGATGAAAGTGGTTGAAACGACTGCAGGTCGTGCTTTGTTATGGAAGATTGTTCCAGAAGGTCTGGGGTTCGACACAGTTAACCAGAATATGACTAAGAAAACCGTTTCCAAGCTGTTGAATGCTTGTTACCGGATTGTTGGTCTGAAAGAGTCGGTAATTTTTGCTGACCAATTGATGTATACCGGTTTCCGTCGTGCAACTCTGTCTGGTGTGTCTATCGGTGTTAACGATATGACCATTCCAGAAGCGAAGAAAGGCATCATCGCTAAGGCAGAATCGCAAGTTCGTGAAATTGAAGAACAGTATCGCACGGGTCTGGTAACAGCCGGTGAGCGTTACAACAAAGTTATCGACATTTGGTCTAGCACCAACGAGCAAGTCGCTAAATCGATGATGGACAACTTGTCCACAGAGATGACAGTGAATGGCTTGGGTGAGGAAGTTAGCCAACAGTCTTTCAACTCTATCTACATGATGGCCGATTCCGGCGCTCGTGGTAGTGCAGCGCAGATTCGTCAGTTGTCTGGTATGCGTGGTCTGATGGCCAAACCAGATGGCTCGATCATCGAAACGCCAATCACTGCGAACTTCCGTGAAGGTTTGAACGTAGCTCAGTACTTTATCTCGACTCACGGTGCTCGTAAGGGCCTAGCGGATACCGCACTGAAAACAGCTAACTCTGGTTATCTGACGCGTCGTCTGGTTGACGTTGCTCAAGATCTGGTAGTGACCGCTGACGATTGTGGTACGCGTACCTTCTTGAAAATGACACCGCTGATTGAAGGTGGCGATGTTGTTGAACCACTGCATGAGCGTGTTCTGGGTCGTGTTGTTGCTGAAGACGTTCTGATTCCTGGTACTGAAAATGTACTGTTGCCAGAAGGTACTTTGCTTGACGAGAAGCTGGTTCTGGTTCTTGAAGAAAACACCATTGATGAAATTCAGGTGCGGACTCCAATTACTTGTGAAATCAGTTACGGTATTTGTGCCAAGTGCTACGGTCGTGACCTAGCTCGAGGCCACCTGGTCAATGCTGGTGAAGCTGTGGGTGTTATCGCTGCTCAGTCAATCGGTGAGCCGGGAACCCAGCTGACCATGCGTACCTTCCACATTGGTGGTGCTGCATCTAGATCGTCTGCTCAAGACAGCATTCAGATTAAAGCAGCGGGTATGATCAGAATCACCAATGCCAAGCTGGTTGATCGTACTGACGGCAAGCAGACCTTGGTATCGCGTTCTACTGAACTTGCGGTTGTTGATGAGTTTGGTCGTGAGCGTGAGCGCTACAAACTGCCATATGGTTCGATTCTGCCACTGCGTGATGGTGTGCATGCGAAAGCCGGTACCACAGTTGCTAACTGGGACCCGCACACGCATCCAATCATTACCGAAGTAGCGGGCCGTTTGGAGTTTGTTGACCTGGTTGAAGGTGTGACCATGGAGCGTAAGACCGATGATAATACCGGTCTGTCGTCTCTGGAAGTTACCGATTCCAAGGCACGTAGTACCTCGAGCAAGGACTTGCGTCCAATGATTCGTCTGGTTGATGACGCGGGTAATCCGTTGAACATCGCCGGTACTGATCTACCTGCGCAGTACTTCTTGCCAGCTGGCGCAATCATTAACCTTGAGAAAGGTGCTCAGGTTAATGGTGGTGATACGTTAGCGCGTATTCCTCAGGTTGCATCGAAGACACGAGACATCACCGGTGGTTTGCCACGGGTTGCTGACTTGTTTGAAGCGCGTAAGCCTAAAGAACCTGCGATTCTTGCAGAGATCACGGGTACCGTTTCCTTCGGTAAAGAAACCAAAGGTAAGCGTCGTTTGGTGATTACTCCATCCGAGGGAGAAGTTTATGAAGAACTGATTCCTAAGTGGCGTACCATGAACATCTTCGAAGGTGAGCATGTTGCTAAGGGTGAAGTGATTTCTGACGGCCCATCCAACCCACATGACATTTTACGTCTGCGAGGCGTAAGTGCATTGGCTGAGTACATCGTTAACGAAGTACAGGATGTTTACCGTCTGCAGGGTGTTGGCATTAACGATAAGCATATCGAAGTTATCGTTCGTCAGATGCTGCGTAAAGTTGAAATCAGCGATACCGGTGATAGTAAGTTCTTGGTGGGTGAGCAAGTTGAACTGGCGAAAGTTCGTCAGGAAAACAAGTCACTTGAAGATCAGGACCGATTCCCGGCTCGTTTCAATCGCGTTCTGTTGGGTATCACTAAGGCATCATTGTCTACTGAATCCTTCATCTCGGCAGCGTCGTTCCAGGAAACTACGCGTGTTCTGACCGAAGCTGCGGTAAGCGGCAAGCGTGATAATCTGCGCGGTCTGAAAGAGAACGTTATTGTGGGTCGACTGATTCCTGCGGGTACTGGTCTGACTTATCACAAGGCGCGTCAAAAGCAACGCGAAGAAGAAAAACGTGGAAAAGAGATGCCTGGCATCAGTTCCGCAGACGTTGAGCAGGCGCTAAGTGACGCGCTTAACTCAGCGGATTAATTCAAACAAAGGCACCTTGCGTTCGTAAGGTGCCTGTTTGACTTTGAATAAAGCCCTGATACAATCCCGCGGCTTTAATTTGGCAACTGGTGCGCTTTCGCACCGATTGCTGTTGTACCTGGTAACTGGAGAAAACGATAGATGGCTACCATCAATCAGCTAGTGCGGAAGCCACGCAAGAGTAAGGCGGACAAAAGTAACGTCCCAGCTCTTGAAGCTTGCCCGCAGAAGCGTGGTGTATGTACTCGCGTATATACAACTACCCCTAAGAAGCCGAACTCAGCATTACGTAAAGTATGTCGCGTTCGTTTGACCAACGGCTATGAAGTGACTTCCTACATTGGTGGTGAAGGTCACAACTTGCAAGAGCACAGTGTTGTTCTGATCCGTGGCGGTCGTGTAAAAGATTTGCCCGGTGTTCGCTACCACACAGTACGTGGCAGCCTGGACACCGCTGGTGTAAGTGATCGACGTCAAGGTCGTTCAAAATACGGTGCTAAGCGCCCTAAGAAGTAAATTTCTGAGTAAGGCCGGATTTAATTCCGGGCGAACCTGAAGCAACAGAGTAGAGAAGATGCCTAGAAGACGAGTTGTAGCCAAACGTGAGATCTTGCCGGATCCTAAGCACGAAAGTCAGATCCTGGCAAAATTCATCAACATGGTGATGGAAGACGGAAAAAAATCCGTTGCTGAAAAGATTGTGTACGGCGCGCTGGATATTGTCGCTGATAAAAAAAGCGGTGAACCAGTAGATTCATTTACTGATGCTTTGGACAAGTTACGTCCAATGGTTGAAGTTAAGTCTCGCCGTGTTGGTGGCTCCACTTACCAGGTACCTGTGGAAGTAAGGCCTGCTCGTCGTACGGCTCTGGCTATGCGCTGGTTGGTTGACGCCGCTCGCAAGCGTGGTGAGAAGAGCATGGGTCAGCGTTTAGCTGGCGAATTGTTGGATGCCCTTGAAGGTCGTGGTTCTGCGATGAAGAAGCGTGAAGACGTGCATCGCATGGCTGAAGCTAACAAGGCATTTGCTCACTACCGCTGGTAATAGGAATCAATCATGGCTCGTACTACCCCTATTAATCGCTACCGTAACATCGGTATCTGTGCCCACGTTGATGCTGGTAAAACTACCACCACTGAACGTGTTTTGTTCTACACGGGTCTTTCTCATAAGATCGGTGAAGTGCATGACGGCGCAGCGACCATGGACTGGATGGAGCAAGAGCAGGAGCGTGGTATTACTATCACCTCGGCTGCGACTACTTGTTTCTGGCGCGGTATGAATGCTCAGTTTGACGAGCATCGCGTAAACATTATCGACACCCCCGGCCACGTTGACTTCACCATTGAAGTTGAGCGTTCGTTGCGTGTGTTAGATGGTGCTGTTGTTGTTCTGTGTGGTTCATCCGGTGTTCAGCCTCAGACTGAAACTGTATGGCGTCAGGCCAACAAGTATGAAGTTCCACGTATGGTATTCGTCAATAAGATGGACCGTACTGGCGCAGACTTCATGATGGTTGTACGTCAGATGCGTGAGCGTCTGGGTGCAAATGCTGTTCCTATGCAGCTAACTATCGGTTCTGAAGATGAGTTCAAAGGTGTTGTTGACCTGCTGAAGATGAAGGCCATTCTGTGGAATGAAGCTGATCAGGGCATGACGTTTGAATATGGCGAGATCCCTGCGGATCTGGCTGATGAATGCCAGGAAATGCACGAATACCTGGTTGAATCAGCGGCAGAAGCCACTGACGAATTGATGGAAAAATACCTTGAAGAAGGTGAGTTGTCGGAAGAGGAAATCAAAGCTGGTATTCGCAAGCGTACCTTGGCTAACGAGATTGTTCCTGTCTTCGGTGGTTCGGCATTCAAAAACAAAGGTGTTCAGGCTGTACTGGACGCTGTTATTGAATACATGCCTTCTCCAAAAGAAGTTAAGGCTATCGAAGGCTTGCTGGACGACGGTGAAACTGTCGAAACCCGCTCAGCTGACGATACTGCACCATTTGCGGCGCTGGCATTTAAAATTGCCACCGACCCGTTTGTGGGCACGCTGACTTTTGTTCGTGTTTATTCTGGTGTTGCCACTTCTGGCTCCAGTGTAATCAACTCGGTCAAAATGAAGAAAGAGCGTATCGGCCGTATGGTTCAGATGCACGCCAACAACCGTGAAGAGATTAAAGAAGCTCTGGCGGGTGATATCGTTGCACTGATCGGTATGAAAGATGTGACTACTGGCGACACCTTGTGTGATCCAGCTAATCCAATCGTTCTAGAACGCATGGAATTCCCTGAGCCAGTAATTTCTTTGGCGGTTGAGCCAAAGTCTAAACCTGACCAAGAAAAAATGGGTGTTGCACTGGGTAAATTAGCCCAGGAAGATCCATCTTTCCGCGTTCAAACGGATGAAGAAACCGGTCAAACCATCATCTCAGGTATGGGTGAATTACACCTAGATATCTTGGTTGATCGCATGCGTCGTGAGTTCAACGTTGAATGTAACGTTGGTAAGCCTCAGGTTGCCTACCGCGAAACTATCCGTAAGGCAGTTGAGTGTGAAGGCAAGTTTGTACGTCAGTCTGGTGGTCGTGGTCAGTATGGTCACGTTGTCCTGAAGATTGAGCCAAACGAGCAAGGCGCTGGTTTCGAGTTCATCAACCAGATCGTTGGTGGTTCTGTTCCTCGTGAATATATCCCAGCGGTCGCTAAGGGTTGTGAAGAGCAGTTGGAGAACGGTGTTATCGCCGGTTACCCAGTGCTTGACGTTAAAGTAACCCTGATTGACGGTTCTTACCACGATGTTGACTCTAACGAAATGGCATTTAAAGTTGCCGGCTCTTTAGGTATCAAGAATGGTTGTAGCCAGGCGAGCCCAGTACTGCTTGAGCCAATGATGAAGGTTGAAGCGGTTACCCCTGAAGATTACATGGGTGACGTAATGGGCGACCTGAACCGTCGTCGCGGCATCGTTCAAGGCATGGAAGATACTCCATCCGGTAAAACGATTGATGCCGAAGTACCGCTGTCCGAAATGTTCGGATATGCAACTGATTTGCGTTCCATGAGTCAAGGCCGTGCCAGCTACTCAATGGAATTCAGCAAGTATGCCGAGGCGCCTAACAGCGTGGCCGAAGCAATTATCAAGAAAGACTCATAAGTAGTCGATTGTAGAGGTTTTGAACCGTGTCTAAACAAACATTTGAACGTAACAAGCCCCATGTAAACGTGGGCACCATCGGCCACGTTGACCATGGTAAAACCACCTTAACTGCAGCCCTTACTCGCGTTTGTGCTGAAGTTTGGGGCGGCGACGCTGTAGCATTTGACGGTATCGATAATGCTCCAGAAGAGCGTGAGCGCGGTATTACTATCGCTACTGCTCACGTTGAGTATGAATCAGAAGTTCGTCACTACGCACACGTAGACTGCCCAGGTCACGCCGATTATGTTAAAAACATGATCACTGGTGCTGCGCAGATGGACGGCGCAATTTTGGTATGTGGCGCGACTGACGGCCCAATGCCTCAGACTCGTGAACACATCCTGCTTTCTCGTCAGGTTGGTGTTCCATACATCGTAGTATTCCTGAATAAAGCTGACTTGCTGGCAGAAGATTGCGGCGGAGCGGACAGCGAAGAATATGCTGAAATGCTTGAGCTGGTTGAAATGGAATTGCGTGAGCTGTTGGGTGAGTATGACTTCCCAGGCGACGACACTCCAATCATTGCAGGTTCTGCATTGATGGCGTTGAACGGCGACGATGCTAACGAAATGGGTACTACCGCTGTTAAGAAGCTGGTAGAAACTCTGGATACTTATATCCCAGAGCCAGAGCGTGCAATCGACGGCGCATTCATCATGCCAATCGAAGACGTATTCTCAATCCAGGGTCGTGGTACTGTTGTTACCGGCCGTGTTGAGCGTGGTATCGTTAAGATGGGTGAAGAAGTTGAAATCATCGGTATCAAAGATACTGTGAAGACAACTTGTACTGGTGTTGAAATGTTCCGCAAGCTGCTTGACGAAGGTCGTGCAGGTGAGAACGTTGGTGTGTTGTTGCGTGGTACTAAGCGTGAAGACGTTGAGCGTGGTCAGGTATTGGCTAAGCCAGGTTCTATCAACCCACACACTACATTCCAGTCTGAAATCTATGTATTAGGTAAAGACGAAGGTGGTCGCCATACTCCTTTCTTCAAAGGATATCGTCCACAGTTCTACTTCCGTACTACTGACGTGACCGGTACTATCGAATTGCCAGAAGGCGTTGAGATGGTAATGCCAGGTGACAACATTCAGATGACGGTTGAGCTGATTGCACCAATCGCTATGGATGAAGGCCTGCGTTTCGCTATTCGCGAAGGCGGCCGTACCGTAGGTGCAGGTGTTGTAGCTAAGATTCTGAAGTAATAGCTAACACATCTGAAAAAGCTGTGTTATAGTCGCCGCCTCTGCTGATTAGGCAGGGTGGCGACGCAGCTTTTAAGTTGCATAGCTAAATCATACAGCTGCCCCGATTTGGGTGCGGAATGTTTTTAAAAATGTCGCTCCTTTACCAGCAAGGTGAAGTGATGCGATGGTTTTTTTTATTTGTTTGGAGTGCGGTAGACATGTCCAACCAACGGATTCGGATTCGTCTTAAGGCATTTGATCATCGCCTGTTAGATGCTTCCACCATGGAAATCGTGGAAACGGCAAAGCGTACTGGCGCACAGGTTCGCGGTCCAATTCCGCTGCCTACTCGTAAAGAGCGTTTTACGGTGTTGGTTTCCCCGCATGTTAACAAAGACGCGCGGGACCAGTATGAGATTCGCACACATAAACGTGTAGTGGATATCGTTGAGCCAACTGATAAAACAGTTGATGCGTTGATGAAACTGGACCTGGCAGCAGGTGTTGACGTGCAAATTAGCCTTGGCTGATTGCAGAATCACTGCTCTATATACAGTGAAAGATAAGAGGTTTCGATAATGGCTATTGGACTGATCGGTAAGAAATGCGGCATGACCCGTGTGTTTACCGATGAAGGCGTATCTATCCCTGTTTCTGTCATCGAGGTCGAGCCTAACCGGATTACTCAGATCAAGACTGAAGAGACTGATGGATATCGCTCTGTTCAGGTAACTACTGGCAGCCGTAAGGCAAGCCGTGTTACGAAGCCTGCTGCGGGTCATTTTGCGAAAGCAGGTGTCGAAGCAGGACGTGGTTTGTGGGAATTCCGTCTCGATGCGGAAGAGGGTCAAGACCTTGAAGTAGGCGCTGAACTAACAGTTGGGCGTTTAGAAGCAGGTCAGAAAGTTGACGTAACGGGTACATCTAAAGGTAAAGGTTTCGCTGGTGTTATTAAGCGTCACAACTTTGCTATGCAGGATGCAACTCACGGTAACTCTCTGTCTCACCGTGCCCATGGTTCTACAGGTCAGAACCAAACTCCGGGTCGTGTATTCAAGGGTAAGAAAATGGCTGGCCAGATGGGTAATGCTCGCGTAACCGTGCACACTTTAGAAGTTGTACGTGTAGATGCTGAGCGTAATCTTGTGCTGGTTAAAGGTGCGGTTCCTGGTGCTACTGGTTCAGACGTAATTGTCAAACCAGCAGTCAAGGCTCGTGGCTAATAGGAGATAGATTGTGGAACTGAATCTGGTTGCTCCAGCAGATGGCGCTGCTCAAGGCACAATCGAAGTATCCGAAGCGTCATTCGGCCGCGACTTTAATGAAGCTCTGGTTCATCAGGTAGTCGTGGCGTATTTGGCTGGCGCTCGTCAGGGTACTCGTGCCCAGAAGAATCGCGCTGCTGTTAGCGGTGGCGGCATTAAGCCGTGGCGACAGAAAGGTACTGGCCGAGCACGTGCTGGTACTATTCGTAGCCCGCTATGGCGTAAAGGTGGTGTGACTTTCGCGGCTCAGCCGCAAGATCACAGCCAAAAAGTTAACCGCAAGATGTATCGCGGCGCAATCCGCTCCATCCTGTCTGAATTGATTCGTCAAGATCGTCTGGTAGTAGTACCAGAGTTCACGATTGAGTCACACAAGACTAAGGATCTGGTAGCGAACTTAAAGGCCCTAGGCCTGAAAGAAGTGCTGATCGTTACTGAAGCAGTTGACGAGAACTTGTTCTTGGCATCCCGTAACCTGCATAAGGTTGAAGTATTGGATGTTGAAGGCGTTGACCCGGTAAGCCTGGTTAACTTCGACAAGGTGGTGATGACTGTAGCTGCTGTTAAGCAGTTCGAGGAGAAATTGGCATGAATCAAGAGCGTCTTTTAAAGGTTCTTCTTGGTCCACATATTTCCGAGAAAGCTACCGTCATAGCTGAGAAGAATAACCAAGTTGTCTTCAAAGTCGTCAAAGATGCAACCAAGCTTGAAATTAAAAAAGCTGTGGAATCACTCTTTGATGTGAAGGTGAAGTCTGTCCGAACTCTAGTAGCGAAGGGCAAGACCAAGCGTACTGGCGCGATCATGGGACGCCGCAAGGACTACAAGAAAGCATATGTAGCTCTAGCGGAAGGTTCTGAGATCGAATTCGCCGGCGAATAACAGGGGTTTAAAGCATGGCTCTGGTTAAATGCAAACCGACGTCCGCTGGTCGTCGATTTGTTGTCAAGGTGGTCAATCCCGAGCTCCATAAAGGAGCTCCGCATGCGCCACTGCTGGCAACCAAGAAGAAGAGTGGAGGTCGTAACCATAACGGTCGCATCACTACTCGTCACATCGGTGGTGGCCACAAGCAGCACTACCGTATGATTGATTTCAAGCGGAATAAAGATGCTATCCCAGCACGCGTTGAGCGTCTGGAATATGATCCTAACCGTAGCGCATTCATTGCTCTGGTTCTGTATGCAGACGGCGAACGTCGTTATGTCATTGCAGAAAAGAACATGACCGCAGGTACTGAATTGATGAACGGCGTAACTGCCCCAATCAAGCCAGGTAACTGCATGCCGCTGCGTAATATTCCGGTTGGTAGTCAGATTCATTGCATCGAGATGAAGCCTGGTAAAGGCGCTCAGCTCGCTCGTTCTGCAGGTGCCACCGTGCAGCTGTTAGCGAAAGATGGTGCATATGTCACTTTACGTTTACGCTCTGGCGAAATGCGTAAGGTGTTGGCAGATTGTCGCGCAACCATTGGCGAAGTATCCAATTCCGAGCATAGCTTACGCTCACTCGGTAAAGCAGGTGCTTCTCGCTGGCGCGGTATCCGCCCAACTGTTCGCGGTGTAGCTATGAACCCGATCGATCACCCACATGGTGGTGGTGAAGGGCGTACATCTGGTGGCCGTCATCCGGTTTCACCATGGGGTACTCCTACTAAGGGTTACAAGACTCGCAGCAACAAGCGTACGGATAAGCTAATCGTACGTCGTCGCAACCGGAAATAGGTAGAGGGTCGACATGCCTCGTTCACTGAAAAAAGGACCGTTTGTAGACCTTCACCTGATTCAGAAGGTTGAAGCAGCGGTTGAAAGTAAAAACCGTCGTCCTATCAAAACCTGGTCACGCCGTTCCATGATCCTACCGGAAATGGTTGGTCTGACTATCGCTGTACACAATGGTCGTCAGCATATCCCAGTACTTGTTACTGAAGATATGGTAGGCCATAAGCTTGGCGAATTTGCTCCTACCCGTACTTATCGTGGCCATGCCGCCGATAAGAAGGCCAAGAAGCGATAAGGCGGAGATGACGATGGAAACTGTAGCCAAGTTAAAAGGCGCGCAGATCTCTGCGCAAAAAGTTCGTCTCGTTGCAGACCAGGTCCGCGGCTTACCAGTGGATCGCGCTTTGGAACTTCTGACATTCAGCACCAAAAAGGCTGCTGTATTGATTAAGAAGACTCTAGAGTCAGCGATTGCTAACGCCGAGCACAATGATGGTGTAGACATTGACGAACTCCGTGTCAGCACTATTTTTGTTGACGAAGGATCGACGCTGAAGCGTATTCGTCCTCGTGCCAAAGGCCGTGCGAATCGCATCCTGAAGCGCTCCAGTCACATCACTGTGACAGTGTCTGATAGCTAGGGGATAACGAGATGGGTCAAAAAGTACATCCGACGGGTATCCGCCTGGGTATCGTCAAGGACTGGGCCGCTCGCTGGTATGCTGACAGCAAGGATTACGCGAATTTTCTGGCGCAAGATCACCAGATTCGTGAATTCCTGACTAAGGAGCTGAAAAATGCTTCTGTTGGTCGCATTCAGATCGAACGTCCAGCTCGCGCACTGCGTATCACGATTTTCACTGCTCGCCCCGGTATTGTTATCGGTAAGAAAGGTGAAGATGTTGAGAAGCTGCGCAAAAAGGTTACTGCACTGACTGGCATCCCAGCCAACCTGAGCATTGAAGAGATCCGCAAGCCGGAACTCGACGCAATGTTGGTTGCTGAAGGTGTAGGTCAACAGTTGCAGCGCCGTGTAATGTTCCGTCGCGCTATGAAGCGTGCGGTTCAGAATGCCATGCGTTTGGGCGCTAAGGGTATCAAAATCGAAGTATCTGGCCGTTTGGGCGGAGCTGAGATTGCTCGTAGCGAATGGTATCGCGAAGGTCGCGTACCTCTGCATACCTTACGTGCTGACATCGACTATGGCACTTACGAAGCTCTGACCACATACGGAATTATCGGTATTAAGGTTTGGATCTTCAAAGGTGAAGTATTGGGTGGCCAACTTCCTGTAGCTGAAGAAAAGCAGCAACAGCCGAAGAAGCCTGCACGCAACCGGAAGAAGTCCGGTGGCGGTAAGTAAGGGGTAGCCAAGCATGTTGCAACCAAAACGGATGAAATTCCGCAAGATGCATAAAGGTCGTAACCGCGGAACAGCAATTGCCGGTGGCAGTGTTAGTTTTGGTGAGTTCGGTCTGAAGGCGACTGGCCGTGGTCGTATGACTGCACGTCAGATTGAAGCCGCGCGTCGTGTAATTACTCGTCACGTTAAGCGTCAAGGTCAATTGTGGATTCGGGTATTCCCTGATAAGCCAATTACTGAAAAGCCGCTGGAAGTTCGTCAGGGTAAAGGTAAAGGTAATGTTGAATACTGGGTTGCCCAGATTCAGCCTGGCCGTATGCTCTACGAAATTGAAGGTGTGTCGGAAGAAGTAGCTCGCGAGGCGTTCCGCCTAGCATCAAACAAGCTGCCGATTTCAACAATTTTCGTGACTCGGACGGTGATGTGATGAAAGCAGAAGAACTTCGTCAGAAAAGCTCCGATGAGCTGAAGACCGAGCGTCTTGAGCTGCTGAAAGAGCAGTTCAATCTGCGCATGCAGAAGGCGACTGGCCAACTGGCTAAGTCCCACCTTCTGAAAGGTGTGCGCAGAAATATTGCGCGGATCGAAACCGTGCTGAAGCAAAAGGCAGGTGAGTGATGACTGAGCAAGCAAAATTGGTTCGTCACGTGACTGGCCGCGTTGTCAGCGACAAGATGGATAAAACCGTTGTTGTCATGACCGAGCGTAAGGTGAAGCACCCGATCTACGGCAAGTTCGTAACTCGCTCAACCAAGCTGCACGCGAACGATCCCGAGAATACTTGTAAGATCGGCGATCTAGTCACAGTGAAAGAATCCCGTCCTTTGTCTAAGACAAAGAGCTGGGAACTGGTTGAGGTTGTCGAGCAAGCTCGATAACTCTTGTTACCAGCACCGGGTCTGGTGAGATGCCGGAACTGGTGTTACAATCCTGCGCCATTTGAGGCTCGTCGTGTTGGCGAGCCTCTGCGTGGGTACTAGCGGAGATTTCCCAAAATGATTCAGATGCAGTCTGTGCTTGACGTTGCAGACAACAGTGGTGCACGTCGAGTTATGTGTATCAAGGTATTAGGCGGTTCTCACCGTCGTTATGCCGGCGTCGGAGACGTAATCAAAGTCAGCGTAAAGGAAGCGATCCCGCGCGGTAAGGTTAAGAAAGGTGACGTGCATAACGCAGTAGTTGTGCGCACTCGCAAGGGTGTTCGTCGTCCTGACGGTTCCGTGATTCGCTTCGATGGTAACGCGGCGGTACTGCTGAATAAGCAGAACCAGCCTATTGGTACTCGTATTTTTGGCCCAGTGACTCGTGAATTGCGTACAGAACAATTCATGAAAATCGTTTCACTGGCACCAGAAGTGCTTTAAGCGGGTGAAGGTTCATGCGTAAATTACAGAAAGGCGACGAGGTAATCGTCATCAACGGTAAAGACAACGGAAAGCGTGGCACTATTAAAAAAGTGGGCGAAGACCGTGTTTTAGTTGAAGGCATTAACCTGGTCAAAAAGCATGTCAAGCCTAACCCGAACGCGGGTGTGGCAGGTGGCATTGTTGAAAAAGAGGCCGCCCTGCACATCTCTAACGTTGCAATTTTTAATGCAGCGACAGGTAAGGCAGACCGCGTTGGTATCAAGATCGAAGACGACAAAAAGGTTCGTGTGTTTAAATCAAACGGCGAACCAGTCGGTGCCTGATAGGTAATGATGATGGCAAGATTGCAACAAGAATACCGCGATCGCGTAGTCAGTGAGCTCGTAGAGCAATTTGGTTACAAGAGCGTTATGCAAACGCCTCGCATCACCAAGATCACCCTAAACATGGGTGTTGGTGAAGCCTTAGGCGATAAAAAGATTCTCGAACATGCCGTTCGCGATATGACCGCTATTGCTGGTCAAAAGCCAGTTGTGACCCGCGCTCGCCGGTCTGTAGCTGGTTTTAAAGTTCGTGAAGGTTGGCCAATCGGCTGTAAGGTAACTCTACGTCGCGATCAGATGTGGGAATTCCTGGACCGTTTGATCACTATCGCAATTCCACGTGTTCGTGACTTCCGTGGCCTCAATCCTAAATCGTTTGATGGTCGTGGCAACTACTCCATGGGTGTGCGTGAGCAAATCATTTTCCCAGAGATTGACTATGACAAAATAGACACTCTGCGTGGTATGGATATTACCATCACCACCTCTGCGAATAATGATGAAGAAGCTCGTGCGCTGCTCAAGGCGTTCAACTTCCCACTTAAGGGCTAGGAGTAGCAGATGGCAAAGAAAAGCATGATTGCACGCGAAACAAAGCGTACAAAGACTGTGGCCAAATACGCTGAAAAGCGCGCTGCACTCAAGGCCATTATTAACAATCCAGAGACTAGTTTTGAAGAGCGTATGGACGCCGTGAATGCTTTGCAGAAGCTGCCACGTGACGCCAGCCCTTCACGCCAACAGCGCCGCTGTAGCATTACTGGTCGTCCGCACGCGGTTTACCGCAAGTTCGGCCTGTGCCGTAACAAGATCCGTGAAATGGCCATGTTAGGTCAGTTACCGGGTCTTAAAAAGGCCAGCTGGTAACCGGGAGGAAATGAACCAATGAGCATGCAAGATCCCATCGCGGATATGCTGACCCGCATTCGTAACGGCCAGTTAGCTGGTCACGCGAATGTAAGTATGCCTTCTTCTAAAGAGAAGGTAGCAATTGCCGCAGTACTGAAGGCAGAAGGTTTCATCGTTGATTTCGCTGCAAACAGCGAAACCAAGCCAGAACTGACTGTTGAATTGAAGTACTACAATGGCAAGCGGGTTATAGAGCGTCTAGATCGGGCTTCCCGTCCTGGACTGCGTATCTACAAATCTGCAGGCGAGTTGCCTCGGGTCCAAAATGGCCTAGGCATTGCAATTATCTCTACCTCCAAAGGCGTGATGTCGGACCGTAAGGCCCGTGCAGCAGGTCAAGGTGGAGAAGTAATCTGCTACGTCGCCTAAGGAGTTAGCCGGAATGTCCCGAGTAGCCAAGAATCCGGTAGTTCTGCCTGCAGGCGTTGAAATCACACTGAACGGACAAGAAGTTTCCGTTAAGGGCCCTAAGGGTTCTTTACAGCGCGATGTTCACGCCCTGGTTGAATTACGTCAGGAAGAAAATGTAGTCACGTTTATACCTCGTGAAGAGTCGATCAATGCCAAGGCGCAAGCCGGTACGACTCGAGCGCTGGTAAATAACATGGTTAAGGGTGTAAGCAACGGCTTTGAAAAGAAGCTGCAATTAGTTGGTGTTGGTTATCGTGCCCAGTTAGCTGGCAAGAAACTGACTCTACAATTGGGCTTTTCACACCCAGTAGAATACACCGCACCAGAAGGTATTACCTTCGAGCTTCCAGGTCAGACTGATGTCCTGGTTAAGGGTGTGGATAAACAACGCGTTGGTCAGGTTGCGGCTGAAATCCGTAGCTATCGTCCGCCAGAGCCTTACAAAGGTAAAGGTGTGCGTTACTCCGACGAGGTCATCATTCGCAAAGAAGCGAAGAAGAAGTAAGGTCGCAAAATGGATAAGAAAACTTCCCGTTTGCGCCGTGCTCGTCGCACTCGCGCAAAGATTAGTGAGCTGGCCGTGGCACGGTTGTGCGTTCATCGCACCCCGCGTCATATCTACGCTCAGGTGATCAACGCTGAAGGCAACCAAATTTTGGCTGCAGCAGCAACCGTAGAAAAAGACGCCCTGGAAGCAGGTAAGTACTCTGGTAATTCCGATGCTGCAGCAGTAATCGGTAAGCTAGTTGCTGAACGTGCTATCAAAGCTGGCGTTGAAAAGGTTGCCTTTGACCGCTCCGGTTTCATGTATCATGGCCGTGTCAAGGCTCTGGCTGACGCCGCGCGCGAAGCCGGCTTACAGTTCTAAGGGGTCCTAGCATGGCAATGAACGAAACTAAGAACACTGAAGGCTTCGTTGAGAAGCTGGTTCAAATCAACCGAGTAGCCAAGGTTGTTAAAGGTGGCCGTATCTTCGGTTTCACCGCATTGTCCGTAATTGGCGATGGCAATGGCAAGGTTGGCTTTGGTCGCGGTAAGGCACGTGAAGTGCCTGCAGCTATTCAGAAATCTCTGGAAGCAGCACGCCGCAATATGGTACAGGTTTCACTGAAGGGCACTACCCTGCAGCACGAAATCAAATCCGCTCACGGTGGTTCCAAGATCTTCATGAAGCCTGCTTCAGAAGGTACTGGTATTATCGCTGGTGGTGCGATGCGTGCAGTATTGGAAGTAGTTGGCGTTCAGAATGTACTGGCTAAGAGCTATGGTTCTACCAATCCAGCAAACGTGGTTCGCGCTACTGTTAAGGGTTTAGCCAACATGGCTTCACCTGAAAGCGTAGCCGAGAAACGCGGTTTGACTGTGAAAGAGATCCTGGGGTAAGGCAATGGCAGATAACAAGCTGAAGGTTACCCTGGTGAAAAGCACCATCGGTCGCCTTAAAAATCACCAGGCCTGTGTCCGTGGTTTAGGCCTGCGTCGCATCAACCACAGTGTTGAAGTGATCGATACGCCTGAAAATCGCGGAATGATCAACAAGGTTCAATACCTGTTGAAGGTTGAGGAGGCTTAAGATGCGTCTAAATACTCTCAAGCCTGCTGAAGGCTCCAAAACTAATGCTAAACGCGCTGGTCGCGGTATTGGTTCTGGCTTGGGCAAAACTGCTGGCCGCGGTCACAAAGGTCAGAAGTCTCGCTCAGGTGGTTCTACCAAAATTGGATTTGAAGGCGGTCAGATGCCTTTGCAGCGTCGTCTGCCTAAGTTTGGTTTCACTTCTCGCAAATCTTTGGTTAGTGCTGAGGTTCGTTTACACGAGCTGAACCTGATCGAAGGCGACGAAGTAAACCTAGACACGCTAAAGAAAGCCAATTTAATCACTCGCAACATCAAGTTCGCCAAGATTGTATTATCTGGTGAGTTGACTAAAGCAGTGATTGTAAAAGGAATTCGTGCAACGAAAGGCGCACGTCAGGCAATTGAAGCAGCAGGCGGCAAGGTCGAGGACTAATGGCTAATAAACAGATCGAGAGTGCGATGGCGTCTGGCAGCTCAGAGCTTGCCAGTCGCGTCATGTTCCTTCTGGGAGCGATTATCGTTTTCCGGATTGGTAGCTTTATCCCTATTCCGGGTCTGGACTCATCAGTTTTGGCTGATTTGTTCGAGCAACAGAAGAACGGCATTCTTGGTTTGTTTAACATGTTCTCGGGTGGCGCGCTTTCGCGCGCCAGTCTGTTTGCCCTGGGAATCATGCCGTACATTTCTGCATCGATTATTATGCAGTTAATGACGGTCATGCACCCAAAAATGGAGCAGCTGAAGAAAGAAGGTGAATCCGGACGACGCAAAATTAATCAATATACCCGCTACGGTACATTGTTACTGGCTAGCTTCCAGGCGACCGGTATTGCGTTGAACCTGCCTAATTTTGCTCAGGGTCTCGTTTTGAACCCGGGCTTCAGCTTCTATTTTACTGCGATCATTACTTTAGTGACCGGCACCATGTTCCTTATGTGGCTTGGTGAGCAGGTAACTGAAAGAGGTATCGGCAACGGTATTTCAATGATCATCTTTGCGGGTATCGTCGCTGGTTTGCCAAGTGCTATTGGTCAGACTATTGAAAGTGCGCGTCAAGGTGAGATCTCTACCTTTGTAGTTTTACTGCTGGGTGTGATCGGGATCGCAATAACCGCTTTTGTGGTGTTCGTAGAGCGCGGGCAGCGGCGTATCGTAATTAATTACGCACGTCGCCAGCAGGGCCGTAAGGTGTTTGCTGCCCAATCGAGCCATCTGCCTCTGAAAGTGAACATGGCTGGTGTAATACCACCCATTTTTGCTTCCAGTATCATTCTGTTCCCGGGCACAATTGCTCAATGGTTCAGTCAGACAGAAGGCTTTGGTTGGTTGCAAGATATCGCATTAAGTCTGTCCCCTGGGCAGCCGTTATATGTCCTGCTCTACGGAATTGCCATTGTGTTCTTCTGCTTTTTCTACACTGCGATGGTATTCCAGCCAAGGGATATTGCGGATAACCTGAAACGGTCTGGCGCATTTATTCCTGGCATCCGTCCGGGCGAGCAGACAGCCCGTTATGTTGATTCCATTATGGGTCGTTTGACTCTAGTGGGCGCAGTGTATATCACTCTGGTGTCTCTGTTACCTGAATTCATGATTCTATGGTGGCAGGTTCCTTTCTACTTTGGCGGTACATCTTTGCTGATTATCGTTGTGGTTGTGATGGACTTTATGTCTCAAGCACAAGCGCATTTGATGTCCAAGCAATATGACTCACTGCTAAAGAAGGCGAACCTTAAAAACGGTCGCCAGGGTATTTGATCGCATATTGCTTCGAGGTTTAGAAATGAAAGTTCGCGCTTCTGTGAAAAAGATGTGCCGGAACTGCAAGATCGTTAAACGCAATGGCGCTATCCGCGTTATCTGCAAAACCGATCCTCGGCACAAGCAACGTCAAGGTTAATTTACCTTCGTTGTTTGATTTGCAAAAATCATCCAAGTATACTTCCGCCCTCCCTTTTTGAGGGTGGAGCTTTTTCCTAACCAGGAGTTTTTGGAATGGCCCGTATTGCTGGCATTAACATTCCGGTACACAAGCATGCCTGGGTTGGCTTAACATCTGTATATGGTGTAGGTCGGACCCGTGCTTTCCAAATTTTGGAAGCAGCTGGTATTGCACCGGAAACCAAAATCAAGGACCTGTCCGAAGAACAATTGGAGACGGTTCGTGGTGAAGTAGCCAAGTTCACTGTTGAAGGTGACTTGCGTCGTGAAATATCCATGAACATCAAACGACTGATGGATTTAGGCTGCTATCGCGGTCTGCGTCATCGTCGTGGTCTTCCGCTTCGAGGTCAGCGTACCAAAACTAACGCTCGCACCCGTAAGGGTCCGCGTAAGCCGATTCGTAAGTAATTCAGGATAACCTATATGGCAAAGCCAGGTAAGTCTACACGCAAGCGCGTGAAAAAGACTGTAGTTGATGGTGTGGCGCATGTGCATGCGTCGTTCAATAATACGATCATCACCATCAGCGACCGACAGGGCAACGCCCTGTGCTGGGCAACCGCTGGTGGCTCAGGTTTCCGTGGTTCTCGTAAGAGCACACCATTCGCCGCGCAGGTAGCTGCTGAGCGTTGTGGTAACATGGCTCTAGAATTCGGGATGAAGAACCTCGAAGTATTCGTAAAAGGTCCAGGACCTGGACGTGAATCTTCTGTGCGTGCCCTGAACAATGTTGGTTTTAAAATCACCAACATTACTGACGTCACCCCCATTCCCCACAATGGGTGCCGTCCTCCGAAGAAGCGCCGTGTGTAAGCAGGAGAGACACTAGAATGGCAAGGTATTTAGGACCTAAATGTAAGCTGGCACGTCGCGAAGGCACTGATCTTTTCTTAAAAAGTGGTGTACGCGCGTTAGACAGCAAATGTAAGCTGGAGAACATCCCTGGTGTTCACGCCCAGCGTCGTAGTCGTCTTTCTGACTACGGTGTTCAGTTGCGTGAAAAGCAGAAAGTTCGTCGCATCTATGGTGTACTAGAGAAGCAATTCCGTAGGTACTACAAAGAAGCAGCACGCCTTAAAGGCAATACGGGTGCAAACCTGCTGGTTCAATTAGAGCGTCGACTGGACAATGTGGTTTACCGCATGGGCTTTGGTTCAACTCGTGCTGAAGCACGTCAGTTGGTTAGCCACAAGTCAATCCAGGTTAATGGACGCACCGTTAACGTTGCTTCTTTCAAAGTCAGCGAAAACGATGTAATCAGCATTCGCGAGCGCGCTAAGGGTCAGGCACGTATTAAAGTCGCCCTAGAATTAGCGGGACAACGTGAAGCTGCTAGTTGGTTGGAAGTAGATTCCGGTAAATTTACTGGTAATTTCAAACGCTCTCCAGAGCGTGAAGAACTTTCCGCCGACATCAATGAGCAGCTGATTGTCGAGCTCTACTCTAAGTAACCGGACAGTTTGGGGACTACTTGCATGCAAGGTTCAGTTACAGAATTTCTTAAGCCAAGGCTGGCTGACGTCCAGGTTGACGGCCAGAACGCAAAAATCACTCTCGAGCCACTAGAGAGAGGCTTCGGACACACGTTGGGTAATGCCCTGCGTCGTATCCTGCTTTCCTCTATGCCGGGTTGTGCTGTTTGCGAAGCCGAAATCGAAGGCGTAGTACATGAGTACATGACCATTGAGGGTGTTCAGGAGGACGTAATCGAAATCCTGCTCAACCTTAAAGGTCTGGCAATCCAGCTGGATGGGCGTGATGAAGTAGTTCTCTCTCTCAGAAAGACTGGTGCTGGTGCGGTTACCGCAGCGGATATCACGCCTGAGCATGACGTGACCATTGTAAACCCGGACCACGTGTTGGCCCACCTGACAGATAAGGGTGTGTTGAACATGCAGGTTCGCGTTAAGCGCGGTCGTGGATATGATCCAGCGAATACCCGTTTTACCGGCGATGAGGACGAACGTCCAATCGGTCGACTGCAGGTGGACTCCTCCTACAGCCCGATTCTTCGTGTTGCTTACAATGTGGACAACGCTCGTGTAGATCAACGTACCGATTTGGATAAGTTGATCATCGAATTGCACACCAATGGCACCATCGATCCAGAAGATGCTATTCGTCGTGCAGCTACGATTTTACAAGAGCAGCTGACTCACTTTGTTGAACTGAAGAGTGAAACTCATGTTGAGCCTGAGCGCGAAGAGCCGGAAGTTGATCCGATTCTACTGCGTCCAGTTGATGACCTTGAGTTGACCGTACGTTCGGCTAACTGTCTGAAAGCTGAAAATATCTACTACATCGGCGACCTGATTCAGCGCACCGAGGTTGAGCTACTGAAGACCCCTAACTTGGGTAAGAAGTCTCTCACCGAGATTAAAGATGTGCTGGCCTCTCGTGGTTTGACTCTGGGCATGCGCCTAGAGAACTGGCCACCAAAAGGTATGGTCGACAAAGAGTCAGCTTGATCTTGTATCAAGCTGCTGACTTGAAGGAATTCGAAGATGCGCCATCGTAAAAGCGGTCGCCAGTTAAACCGCAACAGCAGTCATCGCAAGGCGATGTTCCGCAACATGTCAGCTTCTTTGTTTGAGCATGAAGTCATCAAGACTACTCTGCCTAAAGCAAAAGAACTGCGTCGTGTTGCTGAGCCGCTGATCACTCTTGCAAAGAGTGATAGCGTTGCAAACCGCCGCTTAGCATTTGCCCGTCTGCGCGATAAAGCAGCAGTTGGTAAATTGTTCAGCGATCTGGGCCCTCATTACATGAGCCGTCCAGGTGGATACATCCGCATTCTGAAGTGTGGCTACCGTAAAGCTGACTCAGCGCCAATGGCGTTTGTACAGCTGGTAGATCGCCCAGTTGCTGGTGAAGTTGAAGCAGAATCTGCAGAAGCATAATTCTGGTTCAACAATAAAAAAGCCGCGTTAATCGCGGTTTTTTTATGCCTGAAGAAAAGATTCCGTTTTAAAAAATTGGCTGGGGTCAATTTTTTAGCTCTTTTTTATATTTGTTATTGGCCAATCCGGCCAGGCCGCTGATGAAAAAACTCTCTCTCCGACTGCAAACCATTTTTGAGCTTGTTCCATTCGGTTACGATGTAATTTGGGATCTTTGCTGTGACCATGGTTATCTTGGATTAATGCTTGCAAAAGAAAAAATTTCCGAGCAAGTTTTTCTAATTGATTGCGTTCCGAGCATTATTGAAAACCTGCAAGCAAGATTAAAAAAATTGCCACAGATAAAAAATGTCGCGCAAGCTGGTTTGCAAGATGCAGGAACAATTCAATTAGTAGAGAAGAAAAAGCAGCTGCTGATCATTTCCGGTGTCGGCGGCTTGGCAACCATCGAATTGCTGCAGCAAATTTTTTCTAACAATCCCAGCCAAGAAAAACCAGATCTATTGTTATCACCCAAGCATCACTTATTTGCAGTGCGAAAATTTTTGATTAGCCAAGGTTATCAACTGATCAATGAAACGCTGAGTTTTGAAAATAGCCGAAGCTATGAAAATTTGCTGGTGAGTCAGGATGGAGAATTGCCGCTGGTTGATACTGGCTCAATCCAATGGAATATTGATGATAGCCAACATCTAGATTACTTGAACATTCAGATTGAGCACAATCGAAGAAAGCAAGCGCATGCTATTGTAGAAAAATATTGCGCTTTGCAAGTTAGCCTTGACTGATTGATATTCGAGACGGTTTAATTAATTAATTAGTTCTTTTGACTATGATTGACAAAGTGCTTACATCTTGAGGTATCTAATTTGGATTTCTTTTGTCCAGTTTGCTACGAAACGATTGGTAGGTATAGAATTAAGCAGAGAGCTGCAATTTCAGGGTCGATTTCCGGTAGAGAAGAGCAGGCTGAAATCGTATCAAATACAGAGAACAATTTAGATATTCCTGCAGCGATTGTTGAGGTTTGGACTTATCTACAATTTGAAACAGACTCTAAGGTGATGAGACTAGAACCTGAAGTGTCAGATGTTGATCAAGCGCTCGGTATATTTTCTTGTGGGCATATATTTCATTTCGATTGTGCTATCAGCTCGATTGGATTAAATAGCGAAAATTCATTGCATTACAGGTTTTCAGTGACTAGGGGTGGCTGTCCCTATTGTCGTAATGAATCCGCTTTATTTTTCAATCCGTCATTCTTTTTTAAACAGGATTCACTCGTTGCATCACAATTTAAAAAATATTTATTTGAATCAATATTGCAGCGTCGAGTTTTACACCAGTGGAAGCTACATGTTAAAAAGAAGCGTGCTATTAGGTCAATTCTTCAGCTTCGAGACAAGTGTGATAATTTATTTATGCCACAAAATCAGTTGAATACCATGCTTTTTGTTTCTCAGGCAGCGGTGCCAGTAGTGGTATTTATTTTAGTTGGGAAATCTATAGTTGATAATATTTCTGCAGTAATCAGAATTTCACTTTCAGGAAGCTAGCAGGGTTAACTGTGAGTAGTTAATACCATAGTGCTGGAAAAGTATCGTTTAATTGATCCTTGTCTTTGAAAATTACCCAGCGATACCAAGCATTGTTGATACCGTCTGGATAATTGAATTCTTTTAAAGCGATTTTAAAGATTAAATTATTTTTTGCGAATCTTTGCTTGTAAGCCTTTCAAGAATAAACGTAGTACTTGGTTTTTCATTACTCGATAATGCTTGTGCTCAGGTTTTCTGAAAAAAGCACTTAGTTCATGCTTGCTCAGAGTGAACTCTTCCGATGCCAGCGTTTCTAAAATATCAATATCGGTATAATTAAGCGCAATTTTCAATTTACGCATAATAATGTTTTTAGTTAGTTTTTCTTCAACAATTGGCTTTTTGCCTTCCTGCTTTCCACGATGTTCATTGATAAAACCGTTAAGGAAGTGCGCCAGCTCGATATCCATGCAAGGCTCGAAGTCAGCATGGTCATCTTTCTTCAGCCAGTTGCTTAGAGTTTCACGAGAAACAGCCGATTCGCCGGATTTGAAAATCGCGATCATCTTGTCATCGCCATAGTCATAGATATAGCGGATACGGCGGAGTACATCGTTATTAGTCACGGGCATTACCTAAAATTGAAGGGAGTTGGTGTAAAGGTCGGCAGCGATTTTAACATGAATGTTGATCGGTTGTGCCGGGATGAGTTGCATGCAGCAGAACAAACTAGGGCACAACCGAAAGAAATTTTAGCGTAAGTGATGACGATTGTTCTGCTTCTTACTATTTTCAGGAGGCTCTGGATCAGGGTACTTCTCATCAATTGTTTTCAATGAGCGTAAAAATAAACCCAAGCCACCAAAAGACAGTAGTAAAATGGTGATCAGTTCAAAGCCCGTCATACTGCGGAATGAGAACTTGATTGAAGCGATAACACCAAAAATCAACGCAGTCAGCGAACCTAAAGTCAGTAACCAACCAATAAACTTGCGGCTATCGTAGAACAGAAAAGCAATACCAAAGATAAACGGAATCATCACCATGCCGCTGGTCACGCCAAACTGGCTACCAAAAGCACCAAAACCATACAATCGAGAACCCAGGCCAAAGCTGGACGTAACATTAATCGCATTTAGCAGCATATAACCGCCGCCACACAACATCACTAAGCCAAGAAAAAACTGACCGATTCCGCCTGATGTTCCACCTGCGCCTCTCATATTCTCTCCGCTGTTAGCTCAATCAATTGGCGTATTCAAAGTAGCTTGTTTTGACATTATATGTCAAAGGTTCTTGTCGATTCTTAGTCTAAAGTAATGGGGCGCATATTTTAGGGATATAACTATGTCAAAATCATGGTCACAGCTGCCGCATTGGATGCAGTGGCTGCTTTACTTTCCAGCAGTAATAATTGCCTCTTTCCTGATTTCATCTTTAGCCACATTACTTATACCCAGCAAGGTATTGTTTCTTTCATATGGAAACCATATTGTTATGTTTGTATATTATTTGGTTTTTTCTATCGTTTTCGTTTGGCTTTCTTTTAGTCTTGCACCTAAGAATAAGATGCTATTTTCATTGGTAATGTTCTTATTGTTTTCTGCCTACATTTTAATATCTGATTTTGAATTAGTATTTTCAAGACCGGGAGAAGAGTTCGATTATTCTTTAGTGGTTTTGTATAACTGCATTTGGTTTTTTGTATCGATTTCCATGTTGTATTTTTTGAATAAAAAAAGCGCGATTTAATCGCGCCTTTTTATTTCGTCATTAAAAGCTATTTCAACATTGGCTTTAAAAATTTACCAGTATAGGATTTTTTGCTTTTGGCAATGGTGTTTGGTGTGCCGGTGGCGATAATCATGCCGCCGCCGTCTCCGCCTTCTGGGCCAAGGTCGACCACCCAATCAGCAGTTTTCACCACATCCAGATTATGCTCAATCACCACAATGGTATTACCGCGATCACGCAATTTATGTAACACGCCAAGCAGCTGGCGAATATCATGAAAATGCAAGCCAGTGGTGGGTTCATCAAGAATATATAAGGTTTTCCCGGTGTCCCGTTTAGATAGCTCGCGAGATAATTTAATCCGCTGGGCCTCACCGCCAGAAAGAGTGGTCGCGCTTTGACCGAGCTTGATATAAGAAAGCCCAACATCCATTAAGGTTTGTAATTTTCGTGCTAGTGCCGGAATGGCATCAAAGAATTGCCGGGCATCTTCAACCGTCATTTCCAGCACTTCATGAATGCTCTTGCCTTTATAGCGAACTTCCAGCGTTTCCCGGTTATAACGTTTGCCTTTACAGGTGTCGCATGGCACATAAACATCGGGTAAAAAGTGCATTTCAACTTTAATTAAACCGTCGCCCTGGCAAGCTTCGCAGCGGCCACCGCGAACATTAAAACTAAAGCGCCCTAATTTATAACCACGTGAACGGGCTTCCTGACTTTTGGCAAATAATTCACGAATCGGCGTAAATAAACCGGTGTAGGTAGCCGGGTTGGAGCGAGGGGTGCGGCCAATTGGGCTTTGGTCGATATCAACTACCTTGTCTAGCAGTTCTAGCCCGCTAATGCCCTTATTCGGTGCGACTTGCAATGTGGTTGCCCGGTTTAGCTCGATGGCGGCTAACGGATAAAGGGTGTTATTAATTAAGGTCGATTTACCCGAACCAGAAACACCGGTAATGCAGGTCATTAAGCCCAGTGGGATTTTTAGATCGACATTTTTTAAGTTATTGCCGCTGGCACCTTTTAATACTAATTGATGTTTCGGGTCAGCAATGACAAATTCTTTGGGTATTTCTATTTTTTCTTTGCCAGAAAGAAACTTTCCGGTCATCGAGTTTTTATTATTCAAAATATCCGGTAATTTCCCTTCAGCGACAATTTCACCACCATGAACACCAGCGCCGGGGCCAATGTCGACAATATAATCTGCCTGGCGAATCGCATCTTCATCGTGCTCGACCACGATTACGGTATTGCCCAAATCGCGTAAGCGGGTAAGGGTTTTTAATAAGCGTTCGTTGTCTCGCTGGTGTAAACCAATTGAAGGTTCGTCCAGTACATACATCACGCCGACTAGGCCAGCACCAATTTGACTGGCAAGGCGAATTCGTTGTGCTTCACCGCCCGATAAGGTATCAGCGCCGCGATCTAGGGTTAAGTATTCTAGTCCGACATTAACTAAGAATCCGAGTCGTTCATTAATTTCTTTAAGAATTTTATCGGCTATTTCGCCACGCTGCCCGGTTAAATGTAAATTAGCAAAAAAATCACCGGCTTTGCCAATCGGCAATTCGGTAATGTTATGCAATGCTTTTTTCTCGATAAAAACATTGCGAGCTTCAACCCGTAAGCGGCTGCCATCACAATGGTCACAAGAGTGGTTGCTTTGGTATTTACTCAACTCTTCCCGTACCGAGTTAGATTCAGTATCTCGGTAGCGGCGCTCTAAGTTGGGAATGATACCTTCAAATGGATGACAGCGATTAATAATGTCACCACGATCATTTAGATATTTGAATTTAATTTCTTCGCCTTCAGAGCCATAAAGTATTTTTTTCTGAATATCATCTGGCAGGCTGTTAAATGGCTTTTCAACATCAAATTTAAAATGTGTCGCCAGGGCTTTTAGCATTTGGAAATAATAGGTGGTTTTCCGATCCCAGCCGCGAATTGCGCCATCACCTAGCGATAAGCTTGCATCTTGAACCACTCGCGATGGGTCAAAGACTTGTTTTATTCCTAGGCCGTCACAAGTTGGGCAAGCGCCTGCCGGATTGTTAAAAGAGAATAACCTTGGCTCAAGTTCAGTCAGGCTGTAACCACATTTCGGGCAAGAGAAGCGTGCTGAAAATAGCAAATGTTCTTTGCTGTCATCGTCCATAAAGGCGACTTGTAATAAACCATCGGAAAGCTCCAATGCAGTTTCAATAGATTCTGCTAGTCGTATTTCCATGCCCGGCTTAACTTTCAAACGATCGACCACTGCTTCAATGGTGTGCTTGCGTTTTTTATCTAGCGTGACCGGTTCTGCTAGATCAACCACTAAACCATCAATACGGGCGCGAATAAAACCGCGGCTTTGTAGGTCGCGCAGAATATGCTGGTGCTCGCCTTTTCGATCACGAATCACCGGAGCTAGCAGCATAATTTTTTCTCCCTGGGGGAGTTGCATTAGCTGGTCAACCATTTGCGAAATGGTTTGTGCTTTTAGCTCGATGTTATGGTCTGGGCAGCTGGGAATACCGACTCTGGCGTATAACAGCCGTAAATAATCGTAAATCTCGGTAATCGTGCCCACAGTGGAGCGCGGGTTGTGCGAAGTGGATTTTTGCTCAATCGAGATCGCCGGAGACAAACCTTCGATATGGTCAACATCGGGTTTTTCCATCAACGACAAAAACTGGCGTGCGTAGGCCGACAATGATTCGACGTAGCGACGTTGTCCTTCAGCATATAGCGTGTCGAAAGCCAGTGAAGACTTGCCTGAGCCTGACAGGCCGGTGATCACGATTAGCTGATCGCGAGGCAACTCGATATTAATGTTCTTCAGATTGTGGGTGCGTGCGCCGCGAACCAGTATTTTTTCCACTGCGATATCCTGGGGGTGAAGCTCGGGTACTGATTATATATCCAGTAGGCTTAAAATTGAATGCTTAACCGTACATTAGCTATCTGTAATGAGCCCGCTAGTAAGGTTTATTTCTAGCGAGTTCAAGTGCGAAATGTATCAATGTTGGCTTAATTTAATTGTTCAATTAATCGGTTAATTTTAACTGCGCCAAGTCCGGTTGCTTGATTATAACCATAGCAAGCGCCACCAATGTTTGGGTCTAGATCACCATGTATATTGCTGGTTCCCTGTGTCACAGAATAAAAAATATCATCATATAAATAAGAGTTAGCCAGTTGGTATAGCAGAGGATTTAATGCGCCTAATGGCTTTTTGTTTTTTGATATTAATTGCTGATTAACCAGAGATATTGCACCGGCAAAAAATGGTGCAGAGGCACTAGTGCCGCCGTTAGTTAACCAATGACCGCCGTTAAAGTAGATATAACTATTACTTGCGATATAAGCAATGTCAGGAGTGAGACGCTGCTCGCCGGGAAATGCCCCAAGACCTTTCTGCCAATTTGGTCGCTTAAATATTGATGATGGCCCACCGCCGCTACCGTCGTTATTTGTCTTTTGCCATACCGCAACCGATGTGATTTGATCTTGATTGTTGAGTTGAGCTTCTATGCCGCCAACAGAAGTTGTCCATGGTGAAGATGCTGGGTAAACCGCGCCTAACGCAGGAGTAAAGTTTTGGTTGAGATAGCCAAAATCGCCACTGGCTGCGATTAAAGTGCTGCCTGTTACTGCGACTAATTGAGCGTATGACTCGGCTAATGATATTTCGTCAGCAGAATTATCAGATTCTCTAGAACCTTGGCTAATACTAATGACTTGCGGTAAGCCATGTTGAAAATTTACCGGATTAGTTGCTTTGCTTAGCAGCCATACTTGGTCGCCACCACCAACAATGACACCTGTACCAATAAAAGTTAATTCCTCAATCTCAGGTGCAATGGATAATATGGTTTGAATATCTATTTGTGCTTCTATGTTATTGCTAAGTGGTAATCCATAGGGCGTTTCTGTTAATTCTCGATAATCTGCTGTAATGGAAAAACAATCACGGTAAGTGTCGTTGTCTGCCCGAGATGGTATGACTTCACTTAATAAAATGGCAGCACGCATGCCTTGACCTTTAAAACCCTGCTGATGTAATTGATCGATACCAAAAGCAGTCATCATTTGTTTGGGTAAGAAAACGTTATCTGACTGCAAGTTTTTAGCTTCATCGCATGTTGGTTTATTGATGATGCTTTGAAGTTTCGCTGTTGTCGTTATATTGTTTTTTTCTTCATTGCTTGGGTCTGAAAGTAAAAAATAATTTAATACAATTTCTTTGATGTACGGGGCTAATGACTCAGGTGTGCAAGTTTTTTGCGTAGGTTTTTTACTGGAGTCGACACATAAATGCTGTTGCATTTGTGCGGTATTAAATTCAGCCGAGATACTAATTTTTGATGGGTGGATTTCAATATTTTTTGCAGCAATCGATTCTAAGTAATTAACGACTTGTTGAATGTTTTGGCTACTGCTACCGAATTTTTGAGCCGTTTGTCCAGTTGTTAAATAGTCTTGATACTGATTAGATTGTGGAGAAGAAATTGCGTGAGCATTTGTTTCAAGACCTACGCTGTCTCGTAATAATCCAAAATGAACGATGTGTTTGTAATTATAAGCGGGTGTCGGAATAGACTTGTTTGACACTGCGCTGCTCGCGAATGAAACAATTGCTAATGATATTAATGTAAATAAATTACTTATAATAAGAAATGGTTTTTTATCCATACGATCAGTGACTTTTTTTGATTAACTTATAAGTTACCTTAGTCGCTTTTTCATGTTCATTTGAAAATATGCAGTCATATTTTAGTTTAACTGTATGATTTTTATAGTGAGTGGTGCTGGAAGGTGGTTGGTTGACTTATTTGTTGGTAATTATATTTATTGTTTTAATTGTTAATTATTGTCATCTGTAAAATAAAACAGGCTAGCAATTGCTAGCCTGTTTTTTTAATAAACTGTTATTTCAACAGGTTATTAGTTGCTGCCTTGATTGATTGTCGCAGTGTTATCACTACCTTGCTGCAAGCTGTAGATATAGTTGCTGCTATCGTTTTGCGTTGCAGTCACTAAGTGACCGGTTCCAGCTTGGTCCAAATGGGCAAAGTTAGAGAAGCCTGACTGAGTCAGAGCAACTTCACTTTCAAAGCTAGCGCCAGGCCATGAATGCACGACTGCTTCGTTTAACTCACCGCTTTGCGAAACATTCACTAGGTTATCATCACCAACGGTGTAACCGGTCATGATGTTTTCAGAACCCGTTTGATCGATATTCGCAGTGTTTGTATCGCCGGCTTGACTGTAATCGACGCTGTTGTCGTTTCCAGCTTGCGTTACAGTTGCAAGGTTATCGCTGCCGCTTTGAGCCAAAATAGCTGACTGGGTTGATCCGCCTTGGCCTAAATCTGCTTCGTTGTTTAAACCAGTTTGCGTAATTCTAGCTGAATGATCGTTTCCAGCTTGATCAAGCGTAATCAAGTTTGCATCACCATCTTGGAAAGAAATTGCAGCATTTCTTTCGCCAGTTTGAGTGGCAGTGACGCTGTTAAGATTGCCATATTGAGTCAGGCTTGCTGTTTGATCCGTGCCGTTTTGTGATGAGGTTACAGCATTTTGGTTGCCAATTTGGTTGGTAACTGCTGTGTTATTAACACCATCTTGAGTGACGCCAGCAGTGTTCAAATCACCGGTTTGGTTTACATCGGCAAGCATTAAATCGCCAGATTGCTGCAAATTCAGAGCGTTGTTATTACCAATCTGATTAGTGATTGCTTCAGCATTCGTACCAGATTGATTGACGGTGGCATTATTTTGAACGCCGTTTTGAGACAATGTAGCATCGTTAGCACTGCCGCTTTGCTCTGCCAACATGTCGTTACTGTTACCGGTTTGAGATACCGTCAGGTTTTGTAAATTACCTTCTTGTTTGAAGCGAAGCTCATTCTCATTACCGGTTTGTGTGATGAGTGCTTGCTGATCACGCCCCAGCTGTCCACCAGAATAAGTATCTTGCCAAGTGCTGCTATAAATTCTGTTTTGGTCGCCAGTTTGAGTCGCTTGCAAATTCAGATCGCTACCTTCTTGCTGGGTATGCGAAGTGTTGCCATCACCCAACTGAGTCACAGTACCAACACTGTTGTAAGTACCATTGTACTGATCAAGATGCAGGTCGTTATTATTACCTGTTTGGCTAGCGGTAGCGGTATTTTCAGCACCATCCCACTGATGAATTGTGTTGAGGTTGTTATCACCGACGGTGGTAGCTGTCGCGTTACTATCGTTCTGGTTAGTTTGAGAAATACTGCCAGAGTTGCTAGCACCATTTTGATTGACAGAAGCGCCGTTATTTATAGCACTGGTTTGTACGATGTCGCCGTTATTGGATTCGCCATCTTGGTCAATATTGGCATTGTTGTTTGATGCTGATTGCTGAATAACAACAGCGCGACTGCGACTACCAGCCTGATTGACTACCGCGCTGTTATCATTTGCTTCATAAACTTGAGTGATGATAGTGGTATGGTCAGAGCCATTTTGATCGACATTGGCACTGTTATTATCTGAAGCAGCTTGTGCTGAAGTTGCGAGTAAAATTGCCGAAGCAACTGCGGTAAGTCTAATCATGGTGATTCTCCATTGTATTATCGAGGGATTTTTAGTTGTATTGCCAAACTGATGCGGTCTGTGCATATCCGGTCTGAATAACCACTGCTTGCAGGCCATAACCTTCTTGATGAATCGAAGTAAGGTTTTCATTTCCATGCTGCATGACCTGAGCGCTATTGTTTTGCCCAAGTTGGTAAATATTGGTGTTGTTTGCATAGCCTTGTTGAATCAAAAGAATTTGGTTCTCAAGTCCATTTTGATAAAGCTCTGCGTATTGACTTTCCCCAAATTGCTGCACCGCTATTGCATTATTTATTCCGTCCATTGAGGCAATAATTTGATGGTTATTGCCATTTTGAAAGCTTTGTAAATGATTGCTTTGAAAATTTTGTTGGACCTGAAGAATATGGTTACTACCAAATTGTCCAGATTGAATAAAATGGTCATTTCCAGATTGAGACAGCTCAGCAAAATTAGAGCTGCCTAATTCGCTTCCCGCGTCGATATCTTGAGCATATGCTGACATCATGCAATTTAGTAACAGCAGTATTGCAATGAAATTTCGCAAAATTACTGGTGATTGGCGCGTCATTTTTTTACAGCGTGGGTGGCTGGGAATATGAATATTTTCGGCGCATTAATTGTGTGTGTATATCGAACTAGATGCTTAAAATTAAAATCAAAGTACTAGGCGGGCTGGTACCAAAGTACCAGAGTTTTGATGTTTGATTACAAAGGTTTTTCAATTTATTTAAAGAATGAATATTTATGCTTTTTAAAAATTAACGCACCCCTCATTTGGGGGTGCGTTTTTTGATTTAAGTTATGAGTTTTCGAGGTAGGAAGTCAGTGTTGGGTGATTGCTATCTTGAGAATTTTTCAAAGACCAAAGATTTTTTTGAATACCATCAGCAACCAGTTCTATAACGGCTCGTTCGATTGCTTGTGTCAAGCAAGCCAAAATGGGTTCGTTAGTGGTGTAGCCGGTTTCTGCTTCGAGCAGTCTTTTATAGTCAATAAAGCGATAAACGCCGGCAGATAGCTCTCGGGACAAAATAGTCTTACTGGTCGTTACGCTGCTGAGTATTTGCCCCGAACGAATATCAATTGCACGAATATTTACCGTTACTTGATCTAACTGGTATTTTTCAAAGCCGCCAATTCCAAAGTATCGAGCACCTATTCCGCCGGTTTTGGTATTAGACTCATAACCAATAATTCCGCCTTCGAGTAAAACATTGGCGGCTAATAGCGGCGCAAGAGTATCTGAATGATTATTAGGTGTATCAGGCTTTTTTTGTGATGCACGGATTATTTTTCTTTCAGTTAATAAATTCTGTAACCCTTCGCGCTCTAATGGAATAAACCAACCAGAATCTTGTAATGCAGATGCTAAAATAGCTGCGCCACCTTGAGGTACTGCCGTGGAAAAATTACTAGCGGGAGAAGGCCGGTACTGCCCGGTTTGGTCGCGAAAACTGTAAATTGCAGCAACGATTTTCCCGCGAGGCGAAGGCAGTTGTTGTAAGTTTTTTCTAGTCTCACTAAATTCTGCTCGCTGGGGGCCAGTTATTGGAGGGCCAACCAAGCTTTTAACGGGTTGAAAACTACAGCCTGCAAGTAGCAATACTAAAGCCAAACTGATAATGGTTATTGTTTTATTTTTCATCGGTAGTATTTCCGTACCTGATTAATCTGAAATCAGGCCGTTGACTTCAATAATGGTTGTTTCGTCGGTGGCTAGGTCTGTGACGACAACTTGCAGCACGCCATCAATTTCTTCAATTGCGACTAAAAAATCGTCGGTAGATAGACTGCCCGTTTTACCATCACCGACGCCAGTTAATAGCTGGCTAAGTAGTCTAGATTCTAATGAATCGGTAAATCGATCCAGCGCAGATCGTTGTTTATAGCCACTGCTGCTAGGAGATTTGTGGCGACTTTGCGCTTGAGCATTACTTAATAGCTGGGAGCCATTTAAAGGACTGCCGCCAAAGTTCGGGTTGACCGGATGCCAGGTTAATTGGCCTGCTTGAGCACTAGCCAAAAAGCCTAGTAGCGAAATGCCCAATAAAGGTGTAACGAACCTTTGTTTAATCTGAGATCTATTTTTCATTGTTATCATCTCTTAATTTTACCATTCGTCTTGGGCGAGATCTTGCTGTTGAATATCTCGGCCGAGTAATAATTGTTGGATTTTGTGTTTCTTAATCGCTTGTTGAGCCTGTTTGAGTAGCTGTAATGCGCTGGCTTCGGTTTTACTGGAGGGAAATACTAGCGTTTGCACTAGCCTTTTGTGCTGCCATTCCACCCAAATTAAATTGCCTCGACGCGCAGAAGGCCGCTCTTTAATTACTAATCCCGCTTGCGCCTGTGGAAAGTAGAAGCTGCGATGCATAGAAAAAGCCTCAGCAAATCGGTGGCCAGATACCGTGATAGTCTGGTCGACTACAATGCCGGGGATTTCATCAAGTAGCTTGTCGCTTGCATAAGCGCTCAGTGGAAAAAGCAAAGCTAAGAATAAAAAGCGCTTAAATATAAAAAAAATGCGCATGATTCTGATTTCCAATTGGCTTGTTTGTTGTCTTAATTAAGAGATTGTGTTTTTTGATTGAGGTTGCGTTCTGCCCAAATAGCGGCGCGCATTCTGCTTTTAACCCCAATTTTTTTATACAGATTATAGATGTGGGTCTTGACGGTGTGGTTGCTGATATAGAGTGCCGAGGCGATTTCTTGGTTCGAACGACCGTCGGTAATTAATAGCAGTATTTGAATTTCTCGGTTAGTGAGAGTGCGCAGGCCTGCGCTTTGGCGGTTTTTATTCTCAAGCATTTTTCCAAAGAGATCACGGGGAATCCAATACTCTTGATCTTGTATGGCTTTCACGCCGCGAATAACCGTTTCAAGCGGATCATCTTCAAAGAAAATTCCATACAAGTGCATGCTAGGTAAGTGAGTTTTTTGAGCTTGCTTGCGAGAGACGTTAAATAAAGCAACGCATGTTTGAGTGTTATTCTGGTCTGCCAACTCCATTAAGCATTTTACAGCGGTGTCATCTAGCAGTTCTGCATCTACCAGATACAAATAATCCTCTGTTGGAATATGGTGCTGATCACTATATAGGCTGAATTGATTGAACTGGCCCGAGAGTTCTTGCTCGAGTACCGAAAGCAGCGCAATGTTTTGCGTCACGGGTCGACCAACAAGTACCAGCTCTTTTATGGCCATTTTTATATCTCTTATTATTTTTATGGTTAATTTTTTGTCATTCTCAACATTTTTTCGTGTGAGTACAATAGTTATTGCTAAATATTTATTTGTTTTATGCTTTAAATGATTTTTTATTGGTGTTACATGTTTATTACAGTGGTTTAAATTTTTACAATTGAGTTTCATTTGATTTTTTTATTTTAAAAAATCAAAGTTGTTCTATCAAAGGGTGTCGTTTCAACCCAAAAAAACCGTGACTCATTATGTTAGGGAATACTGATATTCCTACTGATGTATTTTGTCAGTTAGAGATATGAAGCGGAAGTATCGATCAGAATTTTTGAATTGAAGGTGTTTCAACAAACCAAAGGCAGCTTTGAAATCGAATCTATATATAAGTCATTTCTAATTTGATCTGAATTGTGCACTTCCACACTTTTAATAAGTAGCTTGGATATCTAGCGTTTCGATATCACTTAGTGGCAATAGGGTTAGTCAAAGCTGTGATAAGATGCGCCCCTTCGTAGATGACTGTTGTTTCGATAATCAAAATGAGTGCTTCCAGTCTCAGTGTTGCTGAGAAAAAAGCCACCGCATCGCTTGCCGCAATCTATGGCCTGCGCATGCTTGGGCTATTTATGATCCTTCCCGTATTTGCAGTTGAAGGTGCCCGTCTTGAAGGGGCAACTCCTGCGCTACTGGGCCTGGCGATTGGTGTTTATGGCCTATCACAGGCATTTCTACAGATTCCATTTGGCATAGCGTCCGATAAGGTCGGTCGCAAACCCATGATCATTGCCGGTTTGTTAGTGTTCGCTTTGGGTAGTTTATTAGCAGCATCTAGCGAGCATATTTATGGCGTGATCGCCGGGCGAGCTTTGCAGGGTGCCGGTGCAGTTGCTGCAGTATTAATGGCATTACTTGCCGACCTCACTCGTGAGAGTCGTCGCTTACGTGCCATGGCCACTGTTGGCATCAGTATTGGGTTATCTTTTGCTGCGGCGATGGTGGCAGGCCCACTATTAAGTGGTTGGTTTGGCCTGTCAGGTTTATTCGCGATCACTGGTGTTTTAGCATTGTGTGGTGTGGCGGTGGTGGCTTTTATTACCCCAACGCCAGAAAAACTGCAGCACCATAGTGACGCCGAAGCTTCTCCCGGCCAGCTACTGTCGATGTTAAAACACCCAGAACTAGTTCGGCTCGATTTAGGTGTAATGATTTTGCATTGCATCGTCACTGCATTGTTTGTCATGTTGCCTGGCCAAATGGTCAAGGTGCTTGACTTGCAAGTGGGTGATCACTGGATGGTTTGGTTGCCATTAATGGTGGTGGCTTTTGTCGCGATGGTCCCGTTTATTATCATTGCCGAGAAAGGCCGTAAGATGAAACAAGTTTTCTGCGGCGCGATTGCAGCTTTGGTGGTGGTTGAGTTGTTACTGGCGACTTCAATTGAAAGTAGTTGGGCATTAATCGCAGTAGTGGCATTGTTCTTTATTGCCTTTAATCTACTCGAAGCCAGCTTGCCGTCATTGGTGAGTAAGTTAGCGCCCGCTGCTTCTCGTGGTAGCGCGATGGGCGTTTATGCTTCTTCCCAGTTTTTTGGTGCATTTTTAGGTGGCAGTTTGGGCGGTTGGTTGTTAGGTCATTACGGTCAAACCACCGTGTTTTTATTCTGCGCAGCACTGTTGGTTGTTTGGTTATTATTAGCAGCGACCATGGCACCCTTAACCCACCTGACTAGAATGTTGCTAGCCGTTGGCGAAGCCAATCCAGCAGATTTGATTAATGATTTGCGCAGCAGAAAAGGCATTGCTGAAGCTGAATTATCTGAAACCGCATCGGTGGTTTATCTCAAGGTAGATAAAGACCTGCTGGATTCCGATACATTGGCACTGCTTGAAGGGGCGTGATACCGATAGTAATTTATCGTTTGTCATGCTTCGTTTGAAGCAAGTTACATTCTATTTGAATATGATATCCTTGACCGGATATACAGATCATCTACATCTTGCCAGCTGGGTACCAGCCCCTGGCGTTCAGGAGAAAGTTCATGGCCGCACGTGGCGTCAACAAAGTAATTCTGGTTGGTAATGTGGGCAAAGACCCAGAGGTTCGTTACTCGGGCAATGGCAGCGCAATTGCCAATCTGACTTTGGCGACTTCCGATAGCTGGACTGATCAATCAGGCCAGAAGCAGGAAAAAACTGAATGGCACCGCGTGGTGTTTTTCGGCAAGTTAGCTGAAGTGGTAGAAAAATATATTAAGAAAGGCTCCAAGCTTTACGTTGAAGGCAAGTTGCAAACGCGTAAATGGCAAGGCCAAGATGGCCAGGATAAATACACTACAGAAGTTGTGATTGACGGCTTTAGCGGTCAAATGCAAATGCTCGATAGCCGTGGTGGCGATCAGCAAGGTGGTGGTTACCAGCAACAGCAGCAACAAGGCGGTTATCAGCAGCCTGCGCAACAGCCACAAGCGCAACCTGCTTACCAACAACAGCCACAAGCTCAGCAGCCAGCTTATCAACAGCCAGCCGCTCAACAACAACAAGCTGCACCTGCTTACCAGCAACCTGCGCCGCAAGCTCAACAGCCTGCCGCCCAACCTGCATACCAGCAACCAGCCGCTCAGCCACAACAAGCCGCACCTGCTTACCAGCAACCGGCTCAACAGCAGCGCCCTGCAGCACAGCCGCAGCAAGCGCCAGCGGTTCAGCAGCCACCAGCAGGATTTGACGACTTTGATGACGATATTCCGTTTTAGGGAATAACTCAGAAAATAGATGACTCCTAAAACGGAATGTCATCGTCGAAATCATAAAAAAGCCAGCATTTAATGCTGGCTTTTTTGTGTGTAAAAAGCAGTTTTTAGTTGTATTGCTTTGAAATAACATTTGTTTTTATGGGTGTCGGTTGGTGTTTGTTATTTGGAATGCATGTAAAAAAATGCGTCAGTTATGTGCAATAGAATTTGTCGCTATCGTGTTTTTTGTTACTATGGCGTTTCTAATTCTAGCTCAGCAATAAATTGCTAGTTTGGTTGTGAAAGCTTGAATTGTTTCAAGCATAAGTATTCATATTAATGGAATAGAAATGATTAAGAAGTTTGCTGTTGTGGCGGTTGCTGCAACGATTTTTGCTGGTTGTGCGTCAGTACCAATGGAGAGTAAAGAAGCATCTCAAGTAGCCAAGCAGTTTAATTCCTTCTTGCATTGAATGCTGACTAAATTTAACAAGAAAATTCAGTTCATCTACAACGCTGTCGTGATATGGCATGTTGATTCCTATACGTTTTATGGTTTATTCAGGCTACTCCTGCCCCTTTTAAGACGCAAGGGTCAAATAGCGGGTTTTGTATAAGAAAAAGCTCTAGATATCAGATGCTTAGTTATTTTTGCTGAACGTTTAATCTAAATCAAGTTTTTACTAATTAACAGACTCTAGTTTGCGAATAGAGGACATAACCCTTTTGATTGCAATTTAGATGGCTAATTCGGGTAAAACTTAAGCTTCAGAGGATGAGTAGTTACAAAAAGAAATTTAAGCTGCTCCATTATCGATTAATATAAATCCTCATAAAGTATTAGATCATTGGAATATAATGGAATTTTTTGGCAAGTTAATAAGAATTTTTAACAAGTTAATATATGCGGCTTATTAGGCCAATTGGCAGCATTTTTTATAGAGATAATTTGTAATGAAAAATATACGATTATGTTTGAGTTTTTTGCTGTCTGGCATGCTATTAAGTGGCTTAAGTTATGCTGCCGAGCGACCTTTACCCGTTAGTGGTGATGCTTTTTCTTGGGTTGATGGTGAGTTGATTTATCCCAGTATTAGCCTTGATGATATTGATATATCTAGCTCTAACCGATTAAAACGCCTCCCTTTTCCTGCTGAAACAACTTTTAAGCTGCACAGTAACCCTGGTGCTAATGTAACCATTTACATTGATGTTAATGGCTACGAAGAAGGCCTCGGCAGCCATGCTATTCAAGACCCTCTTTCAGGTTATCAGCCTGCCGATGAGGCCATTAGTACGCCTTTTGATCTAGACGGTGACCCATCCAGCTTCAATGATGATGAACGTAAGCGCATTCAACAAATATGGCTTGAGCTAGCCGCTTTCTATTCTAGCTTTGATATTAACGTTACGACTGAAGAGCCTGCCGCTGATGCGTTTATTCGCACCTCGGCTGACGACTTACAGTTTGGTATTAGAGTACTTGCCGGCGGTGAACTGTTTAGCCCTTTGGTTAATTCGGGTAGCCGTGATTTTGAAAATTTAAGCGTTCAAATAAAAAATAGACGCAAAGATTTAAACCCTGCTGAATTTATTTTATCGGATCATAATCCGACTTACGGATCGGAATCTATTCCAGACAGGCGTGGGGCCGGGCACGTTCTTCTGCATGAAGTTGGCCATACTATGGGGCTGGCTCATTTGATCTCGTCTCGGGTCCATGGCGATATTGATGGTCGTGAAATTATAGGTTCAACTGGCACCGCCTCAGAAACAGCCTGGCGCACTGCTATGGGTAGTGGCGGCAGCATTCGCTTAACGCAAAATTTACTATGGGATATTCGTGATCACTTAGAAACAGGATTAACTTTTCGCCAAGATGATCACGCGAACGAATTAGCCGATGCATCAGCATTGCGTACAGAAAATGGTGAGCAGCGCGAATACGGTATTATTGAGCAACAAGCAGATCGTGATGTTTTTCAATTCACCTTGACCGAAGACAGCTATATCGACTTAACGGTTACTCCGCCAAGTTGGTCTGCCAGCCTTGATGTTTATGCAAAACTTCACGACGTTAACGGCAAAACCCTCGCCAGTAGTAATCCTGAAGCGCACATAGAAGCGTATTTTCATCAATCGCTGCCTGCCGGAACTTATTATGTATCGGTACAAGGTGCAGGCAAAAAAGGCCGGGCAATGCCAGGTACTCAAGGGGTCAATCTTGGCTATGATGACTACGCCAGTATCGGCGAATACGTTATTGCACTGTCATCTAGAGCAGACGATAACCAATCTCCAATCGCGCCAGATCTCTATGGTGTCGTTGTTGGCAGTCGCCATTCATCGATATCATTTCAGCCGCTAGATCTTGCTACTGATCCTCAGAATCAAACCTTGTCAGTGACGAGTGTCGGTCATACTGGTGCCGATTTTTATATCGCCGATATTCAAGAAAATAGAACAATTATTTATCATTCCAATAATAATTTTGGGCGTTTTTTTGGTGATGAAAGCTTCAATTATTCAATAACCGATACTGACGGTAATAGCTCAACTGCAACTGTTTTTATTGATGTATTGCCTTCAGCGCCAGCGAATGGATTAGTCGCTCAAGCAGACGAGATTAATGTTATTACCGGGCAATCTATACAATTTAATCCACGCCGTAATGACCTGCCCAGTATTAGCCAGTTAGCGATTACTACTGCCCCTACGAATGGTACGTTACAGCTATTAGATTCGGGCAATGGAAATTTTGAATACCACTCAGCGCCTGGTTTTGTCGGCACCGATACTTTCCAATATCACATTATTGATAATGCCGAAGTGAGCGCTGCAACAACGGTGACCATCACGGTATTGCCTAATCATGGTTTGCTAGCAAACGATGACCAAAAAACGGTATTAGAAGACGTTCCACACCGCGTTGATGTATTAGCTAACGACATAATGTTGACTGACGATTGGCAACTCACCATCGTTAAACTTCCGAATAATGGCAACCTAAATGTTGGATTTGATAACACATTTACCTATACCCCAAATCCAAATTTCCATGGCTCTGATACTGTTATTTATAAAATAACCAATGATACTGGATTCAGCCAAGCGACGTTGACGTATAAAGTCGAATCGGTAGAAGACCTTCCGATGGGCAAAGCTGATACTTTTGCAACGCCGTTTGAAACACCGCTAAGCATAAGAACGCGCAACGTAGTGGACAATGACGAAGATGCTGATAGCACTTCCGTCAGAGTCAACGGTGTATCAGCGGCGCAAAATGGTACAACTCACTTTGATATCAACCAGCCGATTACCTATACGCCTAACCCAGGCTTCTGCGGACAAGATACCTTCAGCTACAGCTTGGTAGGATACCCAGGAGAAGGCGCTGGTGATGTATTCGTTAGCGTCGAATGCCCTGATATCATTCTTGATGACACGACTCCAACAGCTTTTGTATTCGCGACTCAAACAAATCTTCCGTCATTGCAAAGCGTCACCAGTAACATCATTACGCTGAGCGGTATTAATACTGGTATTACTGTATCGGCGAACCAAGGCGCTAAGATACTGGTCAACGGGCAGCAGCACGACAGCATCGTTTTAAATAACGGCGATCGTTTTTCTGTAGTAGCGGAGTCTGCTGCTGAATCAACCACCGAGGCGGTGAATAAAATTATAACCGTCACCGCTGGTGCTCAAACGGTGACATGGCAGATTCAAACTGCTATCGCTGTAATTCCTGATGTCACGCCAGAACCTGATGTCACGCCAGAGCCTGATGTCACTCCAGAACCTGATGTTACGCCGACAACTACTGACGAAGGCTCGTCTAGCAGTGGCGGTGGTGGTATTCACCTTGCCTGGTTAGCATGGTTATTTTTATTAGTTGCGTTTACCAGGCGTCCGCTATTAAAAAGTATCAAAAGCAGACATGTCCATCGCGTAGTTCACGGAAAACACTTTTACTTTTAGGTGTTTGCCAATGGCCTTCAACTTGGCGATCATTGTAATCCAACTAAACCTTAGCATTGCCGTTTTTAATTGCTTTCAAGTCTTGGTTATCTTTGCTTTGAGTTATCGGCTCGTGCAAATCTAAGTCGCGCTGTGCTTGCAAAACTTTACCAGCCCACTGGCAGTAAACTCACATTAATGCTCCTTCTGAAGGTCAAGCAGGGCTATACATTGATCGCGATCCAATTGTAGGCGGCGCCCTGAAAAAAGATATTTGGGTGGATGGCGACTGTGTCGGTGAATCTGCGCCACAGATTTTCTTTTATCAGGGCAGTAGTGACGCTAGATGAAACATTGCAATATACGCTAGATAATATTGAGCAGGTGGTGGCTAAAACTAATTTTTGGCGGCGAATCGAACAGGCTCAATTAACCAGTGAGCAGATGAAAGCATTAGATAGATTATTAGATGGTGATTTTGAACAAGGCATTAGCAGTAGCCAGTATCAAAAAGTAGTTAAAGTCAGCCGTGCAACTGCAACGCGGTATTTGGCTCAACTGGTTGAATTAAAATGTCTGCAGAAAACGGCTGCAGGCGGACGTAGCACTCGGTATGTAGTTGCTTCCTAGAGCGGAATGTCGTCATTGATGTTATAAAAAGCCCAGCATTTAATGCTGGGCTTTTATAGAGTTAATTGGCTCGCTAGTTTGAGTCAAGTTAGTGATGCGTTGATTACAGTTGAAAGAAAAAATTTCCAGCTATTGAAAAATAAGTGTTGTTGTATTTCAAGCCTACTGTTTTTTCAGTGTATTTTACTGATCCAACCTGAAATTGCATCCAATACCAGCGATATTCTGCAATTAATCCCGTTGCATTTTCGTATTGTTCTTTATAATTGTCGACATAAGAGCCTTGCGTCGTATACACATCATTTGCAGTGAGTTCTGGTGAAATATGGTAGGTCAAGCCAAGGCCAAACCGATGATCACCGGTTTGATAGTATGGGATGACGTTAATAATATTAGCTTTGTGCTCGATATCTGCAGCGTTAGTTTTGTAGGCTAATGTGCTTTTGATTCCGAAAGGGCTCTCTGGGAGTTGATAAGCGAGTCCTCCACCAAAGCCAAAGCCTTCCATCATGCCAATGCTAGAGCTTGAGTCGTTGTTCTCGTAGCTGCGTGTTCCAACGCTATCGCCGCCTAAAAATACACTTGCTTCCAATACAATGTTTAGGCCAGGTTCAATGTTACCTTGCACACCAGAAGACCCTGCAAACACTGCATTGCTAGATATTAACAGCATTGCAGATGTGATTATTTTGTACATGTTTTTACTTCTTTTAGGAAAAAACGCGGCATATTATATCTTATATGAATCTGTGTGAGCTACAAAAAATATCTAACGGATAGTTAAGTGGATATTTCCGATATTGGTAAATGAAGTATCAGAACAGCTTTGCTATCAGATGACCAAATCAAACCGAAGCGGCTATACTGCGAAATATCATTTCTTGCGTTGAAACTATTGCCTATGCCTTTCGGTTATCACAGAAAAAAAATTTTACCTCAAACAGAAAGTATGTCTTGGTTGCTTTCTTTGATGCAGATCTTTATTCAAAAGTTTTCATCGACAATTAATAGTTGTACAGAAATTAATTTTCTTAAGAGATTTGAGGAGGAATTCCAAGGTTTTTTGAAGAAAAATAATTTTCATGATGCATATATGATGATATACCAGTTGCGTCTATTTTGTAGTGATAATAGCGGTGAACTCACGCTTCGTTGTTTAGATGGCAGTATTTCAGATGAACCGATTTTAATTGATGGTTCTGCTAAAGAAAAAATAAAATTGCAGTGTGATAGTTTCTTTATGGAATATTTTAATAAAAAAACAATTGAAAGTGAATCGGTTGATTCGGCAGCAGGTGTGGCAATCATTCACCGAATTTGGCTCGGTAAATTTCCGGATGAACAACAGTTGCTGCTGGTCGCTATGGCCAATCGACGCATTGCAGCTCAGTGGAAAAATAAAAAAAGTGTGACGCATTACTTATGGACTAATAACCCAGGGCTTTTAGCGCTGTCTGATAAAAAGCTACACGGTGTTTTTCAAATTATGGATATTCGTGTATTACTTGAACAAGCTGACTTGGTTTGTGATGTTGGACACCGAGCGATGTCATTTTTAGCGTGGCGGCAATATGCTTATTGTAGTGATATGTTAAGAGTGTTGCTAATGTACTTTTATGGCGGACTATATCTCGATTTTAGCTGGGTTAATTCTGAAACAAATGCATTGGAAGACTTTAACCCTAAAGAGTCTTCAGTAAAACTCTATCAAAAAGCTATCGATAAACCAGAGTTAGCCACTTTTTATAAAAAGCCTTTTGTTCTTGGGGGTGATAGTAAAGAAATAGATTATTTTTTTAATAATTATAGAACAAAAAATAATCAGAGCCAACCTTCAGGGTTCTTTCGTCCAAGTCATTATATAGATAATAATGTTCTCTATGCTGGTCGAGCGAGAAGTGCTTTTTTTAGCGATGCACTACATAGTATGAATGATGCGCTATCAAGCAACGATTTTTTAAAAGAATATGGAGGGTTGTTAAAAACAGTGCATAAAAGCCATGCTGTAATCGGCGCTGATATTTATCATGAGATAGCAAAAAATGTAAACCCAGGAGTGGTGAGTTTGTTTTTTGGTTTGATTTTTCCATCGATGCGACATTTTTATCAAGCACGAGATAATGCACCGTTATCATTAGAGCTTCCTGAAGAAAATTGTTTTTATATTGGTCAAGGGCCTAAGTATTTAAAATTATTACCACAATTTGGTTTGATGAAGCTAGAACAACGAAGCTGGAATAAGATGAACCCAGCGTTGCAGGGAAGTGTTGAAGCGCCGGGTTGGCTCTAATTAGATAGAACAATAAACTATACTGGCTATGCTAGAAAAAATTTATGATTTATATCGCTGCATATCGAAATAGAATTATCGGCCAGCTATTTTATTAAAATTAAAAAACAATTTTAATGTTTGTTTTTTTATGCTCTTAAGTATTTTTCTGGTTCTAAGTTATCATCTTTAGCACATGGGTTTCGGTTTATCGGGTTTAGCATGACCTCCACGGATGGAGGAAATGCAGAAAAATGCCGGAAACATTTTCTGTCGGCGTCGCCCTAATCAGTACGTCAATGCGTTTCTTCTCCGAAATAACGGCTCGGAGTAAGTGGCTATCACATGGCCACTTACTCCGTTATATTCGTCAAGTAAGGCGGATTCCATATGCAGTGAGAGTGGGGCTCTAAAGCTTACTCAGATGTTCAGAGATAAACTGGAATATGATTTAATGCCGACTTCCTTATTTAAAATTGCTAATGATGACTATTAACCTTGGCTAGATAGATCATTCAACAACCTTAAAATTTCATTGATGTCGTGTTCTTTAAAAGCAAAGAACCCATCAATGCTGCCCATCGAAATGACGCGTTCATCTTTAATAAATTTGGTTTGAATCATAAATTTCAGATGATTGAGCATCAAGCTAATCTGTTGATCTTTTGTTTCAGATGTCACTCGCATTTTCAAATTTAATAATTGCTTGAATTTAGCTGCATCTTTTTCATAAATTTTTAGATGGTTTTCATTGTCGGTGCCAGGATCAGTCGTCAATAATAAATATAAGTTAGTTGTGCCTGCATCTTGGTCGCTTTCTGTGACAATAGTTGTATGAACCATGTCTGTCTTTTTAAGTTTATATTTCTTATTAAATGGATTTTGATCATATTCATAGCTAGTAATATCAGCTTGAACACTTTTTTGGCTAACAGTAACACAGCCTGAGATTGCCAGCGTTAAACCTAATAAAATGGAAATGATCGAAGTCTTATTCATCAATTGGCCTGCTATTTTTGAGGTGGTTGATATTAGATTGTTGAAATGATGTTTCGCCGATATGTCGGCATTAAACGGTATTTATTGTTACTTCTCAAGCGAGGATGGTGATTTTGTGAGCATGTAGTGAATTTGATAACACAGCGAAACCACGATTGCGGCTATGACTTGATCTGGTAAGCCATTGGGTTGTATAAAGATGCGGTGAACTAGGCACTCGAATACGAGTGCTTCAGTGCTAGATATATCAATCGCGATAGCGATTCAACTGAAGTCCTTGTGTATAAGGCACCATCATTCTGAGATAACGGGGAGCCTGTAATGCTGCAATTACGTCCAAACTGTGAACACTGCGATAAAGATCTGCCTGCGGACTCAACTGAAGCGATGATCTGCACTTATGAATGTACTTTCTGTAAGAGTTGCGTTGAGCAGGTGCTTAAAAATGTTTGCCCTAACTGTGGTGGTGGTTTTTGCCAACGTCCGGTTCGCCCGCTGACTGAGCGGCGCAAAGGCCTGAGCCGATTGCATCAGCCTGCTTCTGATGTTCGAATCTTAACCAAATACTCTGAAACGCAATTAAGAGCATTTGCTGATGAGTTCTGTCGGGTTTTGCCTGAGAAGCGCTGATCAAAAATGATGGATAAAAAAATGCCAGAGTCACTTATATTTAGCGACCCTGGCATTCACATAAAACTTTTAAAACTATCTAGCAGTGGTTTATCTATCTGGATTTACGCTGCTGTCTACTTTTCGCAGCGGTGGGTCCATTCGTCCTTTGGCCGTTATTTCTTGATCCGGTCGACTGGGAAGGTTTTGCCTTCTTACTCTGGCCTGAATTACCACCTCTATTGGCGCTATCGGCTGAAGCAGCGGATTTTTTCCCAGCTGTTTTTTGACCGTTGGATTGCTCAAACATCTTCTGGCGGCTGAAGTGATCTTTGCTGCCAGCAGCGGTACGGCCCTTACCTGATTTTCTGCCAACGCCGCCTTGATGATAGCTAGTGTTTTGTTCCGGCTGTTCATCAATTAACTGGCTTGCACCATCGCCAATCAGATCCTTGCGATGCATTTTAATTAATGCATCTTTAATTAACTGGTGGTTTGCTGGATCGTGATAACGCAAGATTGCTTTGTGAAAGGTGCGCTGCTCTTTTTCCCGAGGGATATAAAGTTGCTCGCCTTTTTTATATTTTAAAGCTTTTAGCGGATTGCGATGGGAATGGTACATGGCGGTGGCTAAAGACATTGGTGATGGGTAAAAGGTTTGCACCTGATCGACTTTTAAATCATTACGCTTTAACCAAAGCGCCAGATTTACCATGTCTTCATCTTCACAGCCTGGATGTGCTGCAATAAAGTAAGGAATTAAATACTGCTTTTTACCGGCGGCTTTGGAATATTTATCAAACATTTGCTTAAAGGCATAATAGGTATCCATGCCCGGCTTCATCATTTTATTTAATGTGTCGCCTTCGGTATGTTCTGGTGCAATTTTTAAATAACCGCCAACATGGTGAGTTACCAATTCTTTAACATATTCTGGGTCGCGCACTGCCAAGTCGTAACGAAGGCCCGATGCAATTGAAACCGTATGCACGCCATCAACCTTACGTGCTTTGCGATATAGTTCGGTCGTGGGCTTTTGGTTGGTGATTAGGTTTTCGCAAATCGTCGGATAAACACAAGATAATTTACGGCAGTGGGATTGAATTTCATCACTTTTACAATTCAAGTGATACATATTCGCCGTCGGCCCACCTAAGTCGGAAATATGCCCGGTAAAGCCTGGGGTTTTATCTCGGATTTGTTCAATTTCCCGCACTACAGATTCTTGCGAACGACTTTGAATAATTCGCCCTTCGTGCTCGGTAATTGAACAGAAAGTACAACCGCCAAAACAGCCGCGCATAATGTTGACTGAGAAACGAATCATATCAAATGCAGGAATTTTCGCCTGACCGTAACTTGGGTGAGGCTGGCGCTGGTAGGGCAGTTCGAATACCCGGTCTAATTCGCTGGTTTCGAGTGGGATGGGTGGCGGGTTAACCCATAATTCTTGCTTGTCGTGCTTTTGCACTAATACATGGGCATTGTGCGGATTTGATTCTAGGTGCAATACCCGTGAAGCATGGGCGTAGAGCACAGGATCTTTATTCACCTTGGCAAATGAAGGCAGTCGAACCCAGGTTTTATCGTGATTGAGTCGTTGCTTGCCAGCAATCGGTGCTGGAATTATTCGAATTGGTTGTGCGACATCTTGATCGGCGTTGGTACCACTGGTGGCATTACCGACGACATCATCATTCTGTTCTGGGTAGTAAGGGTTGGAGATTGCGTCGATATGACCGGGCCAATCGATGCGGCTGGAATCAATTTCGGTCCAACCTTCTGGTAAGGCGGAGCGCATAATGGCGCTACCACGAATATCAGTCATTTCAGATATTTTTTTGCCGCTAGCCAAGCCGTGAGCCACTTCAGCCAGCGAGCGTTCGCCATTGCCATACAGCAGCATATCAGCAGTCGAATCGACCAATACCGAACGGCGTACCTGGTCACTCCAATAATCATATTGGGCAATTCGGCGTAAGCTGGCTTCAATACCACCAATCACAACCGGAATGTCACCAGCAATTTGCTTACAGCGCTGTGAATAAACGGTAACAGCGCGGTCTGGGCGTTTGCCGCCTTCTCCGCCAGCTGTGTAGGCATCGTCATTACGACGTTTCTTTTCGGCGGTGTAGTGGTTGATCATCGAATCCATATTGCCAGCAGCAACGGCAAAGAACAGATTCGGTAAACCCAGTTTTAAAAAGTCATCGGTGTTACGCCAGTTCGGCTGGGAAATAATCCCAACTCGAAAGCCTTGGGCTTCCAGAAAGCGGCCGCAAACGCCCATTGCAAAGCTAGGGTGATCAACATAAGCATCTCCGGTGACAAAGATAATGTCGCAACTATCCCAGCCCATATCATCCATCTCACGACGAGACATCGGCAGATAAGGTGCTGGGGTTAGGCATTCAGCCCAATATTTTGGGTAACTGAAAATATCCTTGGCAGTTTTGCGGGATATAGCGGGTGACTTGGCTGGCAGGGCGGACATAACTGAAAGACTTCAACTACAAAAATCAGCCGACTAGTATAACGGAATTCGATCGCATTGTATTGGCAGCTGTTTTAGTGCGAGATCAGCGGTAATTTTTTTGAAAATATTGCTTATGCATATGATAATGCTCAAAAGCTGCATCGCTTGCTGTGCCTTTGGCTGGGTAGCGGTTGTAAATAAATAGCCAACAAAACTGGCAAAGTAGTCGTGAGGTCGCTTGTGGATCAAAAACCATCGTTGCAAAAGTCTCAGTTAAAAATCCTATTGTTACAGATTCGAAATGAAACCCTAACCCGCCAAGAAGAGCACGTTAGCTTCGCTCGGTATAGTGGTTTAAGGCTAGATCAAATCGACATTCTCAATGTGTTTGATACCCCGCAATTCTCCCCGCAAGTGCTTGATGGTTACGATGCATTAATGGTGGGTGGTTCCAGTGAAGCCAATGTACTCAAGCCTGAAACCAATCCTTTTTTAGAATCGTGCCGGGCATTAATGCGTTCCGCAGTTACCAGGCAATTGCCGACTTTTGCTTCGTGCTTTGGTCATCAATTGGCCGTGCAGGCACTGGGCGGTGAAGTAGTTCACGATGAGACGGATTTTGAAATGGGTACGGTGCCGATTGGCTTGCGCCCGGCGGCAGCGAGTGATCTTTTGTACCACGACACGCCAGACCAGTTTTTAGCAATTTCAGTCCATCAGCAGCGTTCGGCCACTGCGCCTGAAGGCTGTACAGAATTGGCTTGGACCGATAACTGCTGTCATTCATTTAAAGTAGACCGTGCGCCATTTTGGACTTTTCAGTTCCACCCAGAAGTTGATAAACAAACCTTAATTGACCGGCTAACTTTGTTCCGCGAGAAATACACCCGTGACAGTGATCACTTACAGCAGGTATTAGATAACGCGGTCGAAACCCCGGAATCTAATGTGCTGGTGGGTAAGTTTATTGATCGGGCGGTTTTACGATTATAAGGTTTTTAACCTGCCTAATTTCTATCAGTTACCACGCTTGTTCGAATGCTCTAGATGGTGTAACTAACTGGTGTATCATCGATGTTTTTAAATATTGAAATGGTATGCCGGTCACTTAACGCACCTTGATAAACTAGTCGTAAATAGGCATCCATAAACTTACATATTTTAGCGGAGTCTCGTATGCTTTTTATTGGAAAAACAGCAACGCCTAAATTAGGGTCAAAGAATAGAAAGAAGTCTTTAGACTTTATTGCGCACTGAGCATGTGAGCTGGTTCCAAATGTTCCAATTTCAAAATAATGATTGTTGTATTTTTGAAAAGTTCCTGCTGAACTTATAAATTTTCCGCTATTGCGGATTTCTTCGCAAAATACCATTTCTTTTTGCAATATTAATTTTGACAAGTCGCTTGATGAAGAAAACAAAGAGATGTGACCTTCATTTAAAGTACGGCGTGTATCATCTCCAGAATAATAACCTTTCCCTAATTTTGTTGTTCCTCCCAATGTTTGCATGTGCATGTATCCACGAATTTTCCCTATCCCTTCGGCTGATGTGATATCACTGGTAAAGTTAGAGAAATCAAACTTTTTCTCCATTAACAGCATATTTAATCCAAAGCATACGCCTCTTGTTATGTCAGTATTGCTTGAAACAGAAACGGATTCTGCAGAGCCTATTTTTTTTGCTGAGAATCCGCTGTAAAGAGATAATATCTCTTTCTGATCAAAGATTAGTGGATTGGTTCCATTGTGTTGTTCAGTAACTTTGGTAAAAAAATGACGGTTCATTATTTATTCAACATAAAAAATAAATTGAATGGAAAAGTATCAGGTATGTTGTTAAATGAAAGTGGTCATTTACGAATGGTAGAGCAAGCTATCTAACTGGTTTACATTAAATTATCCTTAATTAAAGAGTTGTTGGTTTTCAAATGGTTAAATTTAAAAATTAGAAAGATAAATGTGTGTTTTCTGTGGAGGCGTAGAAGTTTGTTGCCTGTGAGTTAAGCTATATTTGTTGTTGGCAACAAACCATTGAAGGTTGTCAGGTGAATAGTTGAAAAGGCTGGTGCAATTCAAGAGGCGTGCGCTGAAGGATCGTGTCGATATAACATTACTGCTTATCTCTATTTGTTAGAGCAAGCCGTCGACTAGGCTATGGTGGCTGAATTTATTCAGTTTTGATAAGAAAACTCATTGTCTGTAAAATAAAACATTAACCTGTCATTTTATTTAATATGAATTTCTCTATAGAAAATTATCAAATTTGACCTAAAGCAACGCAAGCTTGATTGCTGCCAATTCCCAGTGCTCCCACGCTTAATAAATTAATCAATACGCTTAATATCTCTTCCCATCATTAGTGTTCAGCCATTAGCTGATTACTTATCCCAATTATATAGGAAAGGGAGAGGTGAGAGAGGTGAAGTTAAGAAGTATCTTGTCGCTGGGTGTAATTTGGGGGCTAGGAATGAGTGCAGGCCTGCAGGCTGAAGACTTTACCTGTAATGGCCATGTTGAGTTTGGTATTCCTGCTCAAGCCGATCAATACCTCTGCCGTGATGGCTATGCAGTGGGTTATGACTACCAAACCAAAAACCCAGCTTGGGTGGCCTACCATATTACTGGTGATGGTGTTTCTATTCGTAATCGCCGTAGCAATAGCTTTAAACCTGACAAAACAATCCCTTCCCAGTATCGTGCTAATTTAAGTGATTACAGTAAGTCTGGTTACGATCGTGGCCATATGGCACCTTCAGCAACGATGGATTACACGCCTAAAGCAGGAAAAGAAAGTTTCTTATTAACCAATATGGCACCGCAGTTACCAGGTTTGAATCGCAATGGTTGGCGTTTTCTGGAAAAAGAAATTCGTGAATGGGCAGTTGATCATTCCGAGCTGTATGTTGTAACGGGTCCAATTTATTACGGTGGGCCAAGCAAATATATTGGTGACGGCGTTGCAGTGCCCGATGCTTTCTTCAAGGTTGTATTTGACCCGCTAGCATTTAATGCAATTGCTTTTATCTCACCGCATCAAAAGATCAGTAAGGCGGATTTAACTAGTTTTATCACTACGGTTGATCATGTTGAGCAAGTGACTGATATGGATTTTAACCAGTTGCTGAGCAAGAACTACGAAAATACCATGGAATCGACTCAATGGAGTTTGAGCGATTGGTAAGTTGAGCAGCTGAAATGATTAATCAATCAACTAAGCACAATCAGTCATTTATAAGGTCACGATCTTATTTTTCTGGCGGGGGCTATGACTTTTTTATAACCAATTGGTCATACAAATAAATAGTGAAATTTCAATCGACTAAAGGTCGGTTTCGATAAATGGTTAACAAAAAAAACCAAGAGTTCCTGAGCGTATCAGCTTGACATGGCGGTTAGTGGTTGCCAGACATAGATTCTGTTGCCCCTGATCAATCTCGGCAGGGCTACCTCTATTTACTCTAAGCAGTATTAGAGAATTTGTTTTGGGTACTTGCTGGGCGCTGTTGAGTGCAGGCAAGGCTTGGGTTATTTAACAGCAGCACTGCCAGGCTTTAGTAGCTATCGGTAGATGCGGGAGTTAGCGTTATGTCGATTAAATTAAACATGGAAGTAATGGAGCTGATCCACTTCTTCTGGCAGTCCAGTGTTGACCGTGAAAAATTATCTGATTTGTACATCAACACCATTGCTGGCCACCCTACCATGAAGCCTGTGTATAAAGACGGGTTGTTTACTCATGAAACGGTACGCCGTGCACTGAGCGCTATCAGCAATAAAGAGCGTTTCCACCCAGAGTGTGTTGCAGAAGGTCGTTTCTGGAACAACACCATGTGGGCTGTGGAAGATATGAAGCTGATGAACGCTATGATGCAGCCATTAAAAATCATGAATCTGAGTGAGCTGGAAGGTGAACTTGAAGGCGATTTTGAAGTTGTGATTCTGCCAATGCACCTTGATGAATACATTTTGAAAGGCAATACGCTGATGATTAATTTCTTCTGTATCGAAGGCGATAAAGAAGGTAGCCCTTTGAAGATGGAAGACGTTTTACTGAAAGAATGGATCAAGAGCAAGCTGGCTGCAGCTTAATTTGATCGCTAGATTCAACCGCGTTCTGCAGTGATTCAGAGCGCGGTTTTTTTGTGCCTGAATATTTATTCCTGCACCTTTTTACTTTACTGATTTTCTCTCTCTTTTTTATCAGTGTCGGTATAATTGGTTATCTTTTACAAAAAGAGCCAAATATTTATGACTGCCTACCAGCAATTATCTTCCCGTTTTCATCGACTTCACCAATTATCCCATCTGCAAGCAATGGTTAGCTGGGATGGCGCAACTATGATGCCATCTGGCGGCAATCAAGCGCGCGCCAATGCAATGGCTGAACTGGGTGTAATCATCCATCAGCAAATGGCTGCAACAGATCTGAGTGAATTATTTAAGCAAGCCAAAAAAGAATCGCTAGAGCCATGGCAAGCGGCTAATTTGCATGAAATGCACAACAGCTGGCAGAAAACGAATGTACTGCCTGAAGATTTGGTGCGGGAAAAAAGTCTGGCAGGAGCAAAGTGTGAACATGAATGGCGCAGCCAGCGCGGTGAAAATAACTGGGCGGGTTTTGCTGAAAATCTTAAACCGGTGGTAGAGCTCACTCGAAAAGAAGCTGAAATCCGAGCTAAAGCAACTGGCTGCTCTCGCTATGATGCGCTGTTGAATGTATTTGAACCGGGCATGACCACTGAAAAACTGGATAAGATTTTTGGCCAAGTAAAAAGCTGGTTACCTGAACTGATTCAAAAGGTGCAGCAAAAGCAAAAAGCAGAAGCGCTTATTCAACCGCTAATAGTGCCGCAAGGCCCATTTCCTGTAGCAGCACAAGAATCTCTTGGTCGTGATGTAATGGGCTTGCTAGGTTTTGATTTTAATCGAGGCCGGTTGGACATCAGCATGCACCCTTTCTGTGGTGGTGTGCCGGAAGATGTGCGAATAACTACCCGTTATGATGAAGCCGATTTTACCCAGTCATTAATGGGAATTGTTCATGAAACCGGCCATGCACGTTATGAACAAAACTTGCCATTAGAATGGATTAGCCAGCCAGTGGCTCGTGCGCGTTCCATGGGAATTCACGAAAGCCAGTCGCTATTTTTTGAAATGCAATTAGGTCGCCATCCGGGTTTTCTGGAATTAATTTTACCTAAAATAAAGCAGCACTTAACCGATCAGTCAGCATTAAGCTTAGAAAATTTACAGACTTTATATACTCAGGTAAATCCAGGAAATATTCGAGTCGATGCCGATGAAGTAACTTATCCAGCGCATGTGATTTTGCGTTATGAAATTGAAAAAGCATTGATTGAAGGTGAAATGGAAGTCGATGATATTCCAGCTGTTTGGAATCAAAAAATGCAGCAGTATTTAGGGTTAAATACTGAGGGCAACTTTAAAGATGGCCCGATGCAAGATATCCATTGGACTGATGGTGCGATTGGTTATTTTCCAAGCTACACCTTAGGTGCGATGTATGCGGCACAGCAGTTTTCCACCATTCGAAAGCAGTTGCCGAATGTCGATCAGATGATTGCTAAGGGCGACCTAGCGCCAATTTTTGACTGGCTGCAGCAGAATATTTGGTCACAAGCTAGCCGTTATGACACCGATACCTTGATTGAAAAAGCGACTGGCGAAACGTTAAATCCGGAGTACTTTAGACAGCATTTGGAAAATCGGTATTTGTAAAATTAAAAAGGCGAAAACCATTATGGTTTTCGCCTTTTTTTAGTTCAAATTGTTTTTACAAAACCATCTCGCCATCGCTCTTAAGCGTTGAGCAACAAGCTAAAAATGCGCCTTGTTCTTTTTCTGCTGGCGTTAATGAAACATCGCTGGTTGAAGTAACTTCAGCAGTGGAAGATGTAACTTTACAGCTACCGCAAATGCCTTGGCGGCAAGCACCAATAATTGGCAATCCTTCTTTTTCCAATGCTTCTAATATGGTTTGGTCTTCAGAAATCTGAACCAGTTTTCCATGATTGGTTACGTTGAGGCTAAAGCTAGTTGTTTCTTTGGCAGTATCTTCTTCAACAGCAACGGGCGCTGCTTCAAGCTGAGGCCCACCAAAGCTTTCTTCAAAATACTGGCCTTCAGGTAATCCCAAATCACTGGCCATTTTCTTAACGGCTTTCATGTAGCCTTCTGGGCCACAAACAAACCAGTTACGGGTTTTCCAATCTGGGCAGATAGCTTGCAATTTGTCCTGGTCTAGTAAACCGCTCCATGCTGAACAAAGTGCTTCTTGTTCTAGTACAAATTCAGTTTGGAAGTTGGCATGTTTTGCTGCCATGTCGTCTAACAGCCAATGGCAAATAATGTCCATTTCGCTGCGAGCCGAATGAATAAATTGAATGTCGGCATTTTCAGGTGCGGTATCTAACAGCCATTGGCTAATAGATAACATCGGTGTAATGCCGCTACCGGCACTTAACAGCAGGCATTTTTCAGCTGAAGTGTCGATGCAGTTAAACTGGCCTTCTGGGCCCATTGCAGTAATTTTATCGCCTTTCTTCAGGTTTTCAGCCAACCAATTAGATACTACGCCGCCAGGTATTTGCTTGATGGTAATACCGAGTGCGTAAGGGCGAGAAGGCGACGAAGAAATGGTATAACTGCGATAAACCGGCTTGCCGTCAATCTCTAGTTTTAGCGTGACAAACTGGCCTGGTTTGAAATGGAACCGAGTCGCTTCAATGCCACGGAACCAATAGGTATTCACATCATGAGTCTGACTATCTATGCGACTGCAAACCAGTTCAATTTCACCTTTTTCCCAAGGTGTCGCTGAAAATAAATCTGCGCTAACGATCTGTTTGCTGTTGGTGCTCATAATGCATGTTGTCCGATAAAGTGAATATGTTATTTTTTATCTTATTGACCAATAAAAAATGTTTTTATATTTTCTACTAATTAATTGCGTTGAAGAGTTGCGTCAAAAATAGTCGCGTCGAATGTTAAAACGCATCATAACCTAAAACTAAAAAAACGCCCCCGGAATATTCCGGGGGCGTTTTCATTGATTAAGCCGCGTTAAGAATGCGATCTAAATCAGCTTCTGCTGAAGTCGTTGTGCGCAAACCAAATTCTTTTTCAAGAATCGCGATCAGGTTTGGCGTCAGGAAGCCTGGTGCTTCTGGGCCAGTCAGAATGTTCTTCACACCCAGTGACAGCAGCGTTAACAATACTACGATGGCTTTTTGCTCGAACCAGCTCAGTACGATCGACAATGGCAAGTCATTAACACCGCAATCCAGTGCTTCAGATAATGCCAGCGCCAGCTGAATAGCAGAGTAAGAGTCGTTGCACTGGCCAATGTCTAACAGACGTGGAATGCCTTCGATATCGCCAAAGTTCAGTTTGTTGAACTTGTACTTACCGCAACCCAAGGTCAGAATCAGGCTATCTTTTGGTGCCTTTTGAGTGATTTCTGTGTAGTAATCACGACCGGCTTTAGCGCCGTCACAGCCGCCAACCAAGAAGAAGTGGCTGATTTTGCCTTCTTTAACTTTTTCCAACACGGTCGGTGCAGCAGCCATTAAAGCGTTGCGACCAAAACCGATAGTAATCATGTGCTCGATTTCGTCTGCTTCAAAGCCAGGCAATTCCAGTGCGCGCTCGACAACTGCAGAGAAATCTTCGCCTTCCAAGTGAACTACGCCCGGCCAGCCAACAATGCTGCGAGTGTATAAACGGTCTGCGTAACTGCCGACATTTGGATCGATGATGCAGTTAGAAGTCATTACGATAGCGCCTGGGAAGCTAGCAAATTCACTTTGCTGCTCTTGCCATGCGTTACCATAGTTGCCTACCAAGTGCTTGTATTTCTTCAGTTCTGGGTAAGCGAGGCCTGGCAACATTTCACCGTGGGTGTAAACGTTAATGCCTTTGCCTTCAGTTTGCTTAAGGATTAATTCTAAATCGACCATGTCGTGGCCAGAAACCAGAATTGCCTTACCTTTAATAGTTTTGGTGTTGACCTGAGTTGGCTCTGGATGACCGAAAGCTTCAGTCTCGCCAGCGTCTAACATGGCCATCACACGGTAGTTCAGCTGACCGATGTCCATAGAACATTTAACCAGATCACCCATTTCTTCAGGGTCAGTCGCTAACCAGCTCATGATGTGGTGGTATTCACCGGCAATTTCATCATCAGTTTTACCCAGAACATAAGCATGCTCCATGTAAGCAGCTGCGCCTTTCAGGCCGTATAAAGCCAGTAAACGGAGGCCGATGATATCTTCAGAAACTTGGCCGTTACCGCGATTTGGCAGCGCGATAGAAGCTTGTGCCAACATGCCTTCTTGATCGCCAGCCAGCTTGAAGTTAGCAGAAGGATTTTCCAGCTCACCGTCAAAACCTTTTTCACGGCACTCTACTTTTAATGCTTCGCGGAAAGATTCTGCCTGACGGGCGTAACCAATGATCCGCTCTGGAACAAAGTTAACGTTAGTCAAAGTGGCAAAGAATGCTTTAGGTGCGAAAACATCTATATCCTGGCGAATAATGCCCAGCTCACGCGCCTTGATTGCCCAGGCTGACAGGCCTTGCAGGCTGTAAATCAGTACGTCTTGCAGATCCGAAGTCTCTGCTGTTTTGCCGCACATGCCCTGTGCAAAAGAACAGCCGTTACCAGCAGGAGTACGAATCGTTTGCTCACATTGTACGCAGAACATGTAGGGTGCCCTCAGATTGCTTATTCGCTCTGTCAAAATGACAGTAATTGCAGCTAGTCTATGTCCCTAAAAAAATTTATGGAAGCGATTTATTAACTTATCATTCTGTCTTAATGACACAGGTCAGAAAACACGACTAAAAGGGTCAGCCTGTCAGATCAAGATTGGTATTTTTTGGCTGGCAACAGATAGAATGGTCGAGCAATACACTTTCTTTAAATCACGCGACACAACTCAGGCTTAAAAGCACCGTTATGGACCTAACCCAATTAAATCAACAACAACTGGCGATGACGCTGGATTTGCTCAGTAGCTTGCCAGCAGAAGACCGCTTCGAACGTTTGTTGACTATGGTGCGGGAAATATTACCGTGTGATGCGGCAGCGCTGTTGCGTTATCGAAAAAACGTTTTTATTCCGATGGCCACTAATGGTTTAAAGCGTCAAGTGCGCTCGATGCAGTTTCCTGCTGCACAGCATCCTAGGTTGAGTGCCTTGCTTCATTCTGAAGCGCCGGTCAGATTTGATATGGATTCAGACCTACCGGATCCGTATGACGGTTTAGTCAGTGGAGAAGATGGGTTGCTTGATGTTCACGACTGTATCGGCATTCCCCTACGACAGAATAATCGTTTAATCGGTGCACTTACCCTGGATTCAATCGAACCGCGTTTTGATGGCATTACCGATGAACAATTACGCACTGTCAGCGAGCTAGCATCGGTTGCGATGGATACTGCAGTTCGCATGGCAGATCTGGAACAAAAAGCCGCTTCAGCCGCAGATAAACTATGGAAAGAGTTTTCTGGCTTGCCATTGCGTGAAGCTACTGATGCATTTCAACATCGGTTACTAGAGCTAGCGCTGGAAGATTCAGATAAAAACTGGTCAGCCGCCGCCCGCAAACTGGGTATTGATAATGGCAACTTACACCGGTTGGCAAAAAGACTGGGGATGAAGGATTAAGGCCATTCGACATAAGGTAAATCTTTTAAATCTAGCTTTTGCCAGCTAAGCCCCCAGTTTTTAGCAATTCCAATGGATGATTTGTAGGTATACTTTCTAGTGGAATCGATAAGCATATGTAATTCATCTGGTTGTTGATGGCTTAAAATTAATCCTTCATTTGAACAGGCTACGCTATAGATCTCTAAGTCGATTAAGGCTTTTTCGAAAGGTGTTTGAGCCAACCATTGAATAAATTCCATTGCTTGATGGCGGGGCTCAAAAGGGATGTTATTGCTCCAACAATCTATTAGTTTTTTATGTTTGCTAAAGCGATATTCTGCAATTCTTTTCTGAATGTTTAGTAAATAGGAGTGCTGCATTAAATTGCACATGTTCTGTAGAGTTTTTAAATGCAGCAAATGCTCAGATTTTCCGGTATACATTAGCATGCTACCTGAAGACTTCATTTTACCTTTAGTATTTGTGAATGAACTGTCTTCATGTTTTATAAAATCTAAGTAATTATCTTTGCTACTACTAATTCCTAAAGGTATTTTGCTAAGAACTTTAGCATTATGTTCAGAGTTTACTGAACCAAAATAGATTGAAGTATCTCTCGGTGGAGGAGGGCATTCTACCGGAGCTCCGAAAAGAGGAAAGAACCATGTGCAATCTAAATATAGTCCTCCAAATCTGTACATCACAATATGCCTAAGTACATCGCAGGCAAAAGAAAATTCTCGCCATTGTATAAATGATAAAGCAAGACCAAGAGATCGATTTATAACCTGAAAATTATTCTCTGTTGTTGAAGAGTGCAGCTCTGCAATAGATTTAACTTTGAAGTATTTTAAGCTAGGTGTCGATTCCGAAAGATTAAGAAGCATCGGATTATCTGTCCAGAGATAATGAGTCATGGGTCTTTTAAACCAATTATGTTCAATCACTTTGTTGGTAGCAGCCCAGCTAATTATTTTACGTTTGCCAGGGTTTTTTCCAACCCAAATTCGGTGGGTGGAAGCTTGCCCAGGTCCTTTCGATACTTCACTGGTTGCTGGCGTTGTATAGTGCGCTTGAAGGGCGATGTAAAAATTCAATAGTGCACGTATAAATGCTGAAACTATCTGGTTTTTTTGTACGGATGAACTGATATGTAGCTTTTGAAATTTATTTACAGATTCAGCTGGGGTAAATTGATCTGGTAGTGTCGAGCTAAGGTTTCGAGTGAGTCGGATAATTTCATAAAAATGCATTTGAAAATCTTTTTTTAATTTTGTTCCAACTCTTATTTGATAACCAGTCATTGATCTTATGTAGTTATAAAAAGGCGTCGCATAGTAATGCTCAGTTTTTTCTTGGCTGATCTGGCTGGCTTGCAAAATTTCTGTTTGCAGCTTTTCAATGAGTTGGCAAATATACATCTTCGTTTATTTCTCTGGCTGGTTTGATAATCAAGCAACTTGATGATGGTAATTATAGTGACTATCTCACGAACGCAAGAAGTATTAGATTTGTCTCTAGGCAGGGCTTTGATTGAAGGTAGTTAATCGTTTAATAGGTGCATTAACGCTGGATTCAATCGAACCGCGCTTTGATAGCATTGCCGATGAACAATTGCGCACCGTCAGCGAGCTGGCATCGGTTGCAATGGATACTGCGTTCGTGTGGCAGATCTGGAACAAAAAGCCGCCTTAGCCGCAGATAAATTATGGAAAGAGTTTTTCGGCTTGCTATTACGTGAGGCTACCGATGCATTTCAACATCGGTTACTAGAGCTGGCGCTGGAAGATTCAGATAAAAGCTGGTCAGCTGCCGCTCGTAAACTGGGTATTGATAATGGCAACTTACACCGGTTGGCAAAAAGACTGGGTATGAAAGATTAGTTTATTATCGGTTTTATATAAGGGTCTCGGAATCTATAAATTATTCTGAGCTCTGTAAGTTGTGTCGAGGCTATGACGAGCCACGACAAGTTTATTTAAGCTAAAACCGCACATTGTAGTTCGCTGACGCTCAACACAACCTACCAATACTTTACAAACCCAATGTGGGTAATTATTTAACGGCAGCATCCTGAAAAAGAAACTTTAGCAAGTTGTCTATAGTCTGCTTAATCTAGCTGTGTCGCATAGTCGAAGTAATCACACCTGCACCAATCAGTGCCCCACCACCAATTCTATTTAATCTTTTTCGCGCCTGACAGCTTTGTATTTTATGGCGAACTACGCCAGCAAATATTGCGAAAGAGGTAATCGTAATTGAAATAACTGCCAGGAAGGTAAACATTAAAATCAGCAGCTGAGGTAGTGCTGCAGAATTTGAATTAACAAATTGTGGAAGGAACGCTACAAAAAATACAATATCTTTTGGATTAAGTGCAGTGACCAAAAAGGATGATTTAAACATGTTGAGTTTAGATTGACTGCTGCCTTTAAAAGTTGTGCTTTCTAGTTGAGGTTCTTCACGCCAAGTTTTTATTCCAAGATATATTAAATAGCCAACGCCGAACCATTTTAAAATCATAAATAATGTTGCTGAAGCTGCCAAAATTGCACCAAGACCAATAAGAGAGAGTGCCATCGCAACAAAATCACCCAATAGCACACCGGCAACCAATGGCATAACTGATTTTTTACCGTGGCTGATAGCCTGACCGACTACCAAAATTACGGTTGGCCCCGGGATAATGGCAAAAACAAAAACTACCGCCACAAAAGCGCTCCATATTTCTAATGTCATGTTGTTTCCTCGTGTGTTGTGTCTTATTGGTTAGATTCTAAGTTAGTTATTTGATTGTTATTGTGTTTTATTACTATATCAGCTTTATAAAAATCTGAAAATACCATTGGGCTGTCTGTATCAACATACCTCTTTGCATAATCTTTATACTGCCAACAACTTTTTGCATTCTGAGTCTCAGTTGTGGATACCAAGTGGCTGGAAGATTTTCTTACCCTGGCGGAAACCGGAAATTTTGGCCGGGCAGCGGCTGCCAGAAATATTACCCAGCCAGCGTTTAGTCGCCGGATTCAGTCGTTAGAGCAATCGGTGGGGAAAACCCTGATTGATCGATCGGCTTCTCCGATTCAGTTGACGGCAGAAGGGCTGCTATTTCGAACCACTGCGCGTAATTTGCTCAAGCATATGCAAGATGGTTTGGCGCGGTTACATGGGTTATCGGATCTTGGCCATCAGGCGATAGATTTTGCTGCGGCGCATTCGTTGACCCATCCACTATTGCCAGATTTATTACAGAAATTTGGTGATGCCGGACAACTGCAGCCCAGTCGGGTTGAAGCGATTAATGTTGATGATTCCATTCAGCTGTTGCGTAAAGGCAAGTGTGATTTGTTGCTGGCTTTTTCAATTGAACAGTTAATGCAGCCGCCGTTTTTATCGCTCAATTTGGGTCAATCACGGGTGATCCCGGTCTGTGCCGCTGAAGCTTTGCCGGTTAGGAAAGGTCGCAAACCTGCGCTGAAAAAACTCAAGCCGAAGTTCTCACTAGAGCAGCAAAAAATTCCCTGGCTGAGTTATATCTCCAATAATTATTTAGGCCGCGCAATTAATCATCATTTATCCGCCGTTAAGCCGACATTGAATCTACAACCGGTGGTGGTTTCGTCATTAACTTCATTATTAAGAGATTTAGCAGTTCGCGGTGAAGGCGTTGCTTGGTTGCCGGAATACACGATTGCCGAAGAGTTACAAAATGGTTTGTTAGTGCCGTTACAGCCTAAAAAACATGCAATTGAACTGGATATTGTGCTGTATCGAAGCGATGTCAGATTGCATCCGGCTGCAGAGCAATTCTGGCAAAGGGTCAATAAAGCCGTTGAAGCAGGCTGGCAGATCTAGTTGCTGATTTATTTTAGCCATTTATTCACTGAGCCAGATCACACCTGTTAACAACTCTGCAGCTAACCTTGATGCAAATTTTGCATCGCCCGCTGTAGATTAGCATTTCCGCTTCAAGGCTGAATTTCCTAGCATCCTGTCTATTGACAGCACAAATTCAGTACAGGTAAATCCGGTGGATCAGCAAGCGACTTTGGGTGTTTTAGGCGGCATGGGGCCATTGGCTACGGTTGATTTTATGAATAAATTAATCGAGCAAACGCAGGCGACGTCTGATCAGCAGCATATTCCGCTAATGGTCTGCTCAGTGCCGCAAATTCCTGATAGAACTCGGTTTCTAACTTCGGGTGGTGAAGACCCATTTCCTGCCATGTTACAGGGGCTTAAAATGCTCAAGCGTGCCGGTGTCGATTGTTTTGTTATTCCCTGCAATACCGCACACTACTGGCACCAAAAGCTGTTACAACATAGCTATATGAGTAGCATCAGCATTATTGACTGTGTGCTAGATGAAATTGAGTTTCGCAAGTTGAAAAAAATTGGCTTGTTGGCAACTAGTGCCACCATTAAAACCGAGCTTTATCAAAAAAGAATCGCCAGTCTTTCCCGGCAAACCATCATTCCTGACTCGCATGGGCAATCGTTGGTGATGCAAGGGATTCATGACATAAAGGCGGGTAAAATAGATTCAGGATGTGCCAAACTGACCGCACAGTTTCAGCGATTACTTGAGCAGGGCGCTGAGGCGATTATTTTGGGATGCACTGAAATTCCGCTGGCTTTGCAAGGCCTAACTGCCACACAACCCGAGCGTTGTCTCGATGCAACTTTGTTGCTGGCTCAGGCTTGTGTCAAACGTTATCAACAACCGCAAATGCAAGCCGCTTGATAAAATGATATCTAGGTCGATTCAAAATGTGAGTCTCTGCAGTTTGAAGTGGCTTAGGAATAAATAACCATTAATTTAATTTTCTCACTCTTTGACTGCCAAGAGTTTGAGGTAGAAGTAAATGAACCAGATGATTACCCGCACTGAAGAAGACCTGTTGGGACAAAGACAAATTCCTGCTGATGCCTATTACGGTATTCACACCCAGCGAGCGATCGAAAACTTTAAAATTTCTGGCGTGACCATCTCTGATGTGCCGGAATTTGTACGCGGAATGGTACTAACCAAAAAAGCCTGTGCGCTGGCTAATGGTGAGCTGCACACCATTCCATCTAAAGTATCTAAAGCGATTGTTGCCGCTTGTGATTTGATGTTACAAACCGGCAAAGCAATGGATCAGTTTCCTTCCGATGTTTTCCAGGGCGGTGCCGGTACTTCGGTGAATATGAACACCAATGAAGTGATCGCCAATGTCGCATTAGAAATGCTCGGTGAACAGAAAGGCAATTATGATGTGATCAACCCGAATGATCATGTGAATAAAAGTCAATCCACCAACGATGCTTATCCAACGGGTTTCCGGGTTGCTGTTTATAACAGTGTGGTGAAACTAGCGGAACGCATAGAGTTAATGCAGCTGTCGTTTGATAAGCGTGCCCGTGACTTTGTCGATATCATGAAAATGGGCCGTACCCAACTACAAGATGCTGTGCCGATGAGTCTCGGTCAAGAATTTCATGCCTTCAGTGTTTTATTAAAAGAAGAAGTGAAAAACTTAATGCGCACCAGTGAGTTTTTACTGGAAATGAATTTAGGCGCAACAGCAATTGGCACAGGTGTTAATGCACCGCGCGGTTATTCTGAATTAGCAGTCAAGCGACTGGCTGAAGTGACCGGCTTACCATGTGTACTTTCAGAAGATTTGGTAGAAGCGACTTCAGACTGTGGTGCCTATGTAATGGTGCACAGTGCGTTAAAGCGCCTGGCAGTGAAGATGTCTAAAGTGTGTAATGATCTGCGTTTATTATCTTCTGGCCCGCGTGCGGGTTTAAACGAAATTAATTTACCAGAAATGCAGGCCGGTTCTTCTATTATGCCAGCAAAAGTTAATCCGGTGATTCCAGAAGTGGTCAACCAGGTTTGCTTTAAAGTGATTGGTAACGACATTACTGTAACTATGGCGGCAGAAGCTGGCCAGTTGCAATTAAATGTAATGGAGCCGGTGATTGGTCAAAGCATGTTTGAATCGATCGAGCTGCTAGGCAATGCTTGCGATACCTTGCGTGAGAAATGCATCGATGGCATTACCGCCAATAAAGAAGTTTGCGAACAATTCGTTTATAAATCCATTGGCATTGTCACTTATTTAAATCCGTTTATTGGCCACCACGAAGGCGATATTGTCGGTAAAATTTGTGCACAAACCGGCAAGAGCGTTAAAGAAGTAGTGCTGGCGCGTGGCTTGATGGACGAACAGCAACTGGATGATATTTTGTCTGCAGCGAACTTGTTGCACCCTGAATATAAAGCGCGTTTGTTCTTTGATGAAGATAATGCGGCAAGTTGATTTAAAGTAGGTTGTACGGAGCGCTAGGCGCGACCTACAACTTTCGGGGATTTCCATAAATACCCGGCAAACAATATGCCGGGTATTGTCACAAATACCGATCGGATAAGTCTAAAAATTAGTAGTTGGAATTAATTGAACCACGGTCAAGTTGCAGTTCGCGCCTACGGCTGCTCAGTGCAACCTACGGCAGTCTACATAAATTGGATTGGGCTAGAAGCAATTCTTTTATTTCAAGATGTTTACATCATTCGCGGTGATTGTTGATATCCATGTTTTGCATTATCCGTCAGAAAGTATTTGAGATTTTCTAATCTACTACGATCAGAATAATATTAAGTTTCTGCGACTTTAAGCTTAAGGTTTGAATTCAAAAAATATAAAAAAACCGGCATTTATAAATGCCGGTTTTTTTGTTTTGAAAATTAATGATTCGCTAAATCTTCAATCAACATCGCTTTCAAATTTTTGTAATCTTCTGGTGGCTCTACTTGCCATTCCATCCACTCGCCGGTGATTGGGTGCTCTAGGCCGAGTAGTTGTGCATGCAGTGCCTGACGTTTGAAGCCTTTTAAGATTTCCAGATGCTCAGGTGTCATGGCGCGAGGAATCTGGAATCGACCGGAATACAGCGGGTCACCCATCAGCGGGTGGCCAATGTGTGCCATGTGAACGCGAATTTGGTGAGTACGTCCAGTTTCTAATTTTAAGATTACTTCGGTAGCCAGCCGGAATTTTTCAGCTAAACGAAAATTGGTAATGGCTTCTTTAGCTGAACCATTGGTCACTACCGCCATCTTGATTCGGTTGGTTGGGTGACGACCAATCGGGGCTTCTATTTTTGCACCGCTAATCACATTACCTTGGGCAATCGCTAAGTACTGACGCAAGAATGCGCGTTGTTGTAGCTGTTCAACCAATGCGGTGTGCGCCTCAATGGTCTTGGCAACCACCAGAAGGCCGCTGGTTTCTTTATCTAACCGATGGACGATACCTGCGCGAGGTAACACGCGAACTTCAGGCACGTGATGTAACAGGCCGTTGAGCATGGTGCCGCTGTAGTTGCCGACTGCTGGGTGAACTACCATGTCGGCTGCTTTGTTAATTACCAGCAGATAATCGTCCTGATATACGATATCTAGCGGGATATCTTCCGCTTCCATGGTGAAATCTTCTTGCAGTTCTGCGCTGACTTTTACTTCTTCGCCACCGATAACCTTATCTTTTGGTTTGTGTTTTTTTCCATTTAGGGTGGCTTCGCCGGATTTTATCCAGCCTTGTAAACGGCCGCGGGAATGATCGGGGAAGAGTTCCGCCATTGCCTGATCCAGCCGTTTGCCGTAAAAATCATCAGGAATTGTAGCTTCGAGCCGGATTTGTTGTGGCATATGTCAATGTGCACTGCTGCAGTCTTTATGAGAGAGGCTTTTTACTATAGGCTTGATCGTCTGGAAAGCCCTATCATCAAGAAACTGTCGAAGGTTAAGTCTTTTATGTTCAAAACACGTCTGGCAGCACTTGTGCTGATCAGCCTGCTGGCAGGCTGTGCATCGAATCCTGAGGATGAAGTTACCCCCATTCGTCCAGCAGCAGAAATTTATCAATCTGCGAGTGATTACCTATCGAGCAACAGCTACGAATTGGCAATCAAGGATCTTGAAGAGCTGGAAACCTATTATCCGTTTGGTGAATATGCGCGCCAGGCACAGTTGGACCTGATCAGTGCTTATTATGGTTTTGACCAGTTTGATGAAGTGGTGAGTACTGCCAATCGCTATGCGCGTTTGCATCCGGGTAGCGAGCAGGTAGCTTATGTAACTTATATGAAAGGCATGGCCAATTTTGGTCGTGGCCGTGGCTTTATTACCAATACCGTTAATCTAGATCGCAGCAGTCGCGATGCATCAGCAATCTATCAAGCGTTTTCTGATTTCCGCACTTTGCTCGAAGAATATCCGGACAGTAAATATGCCGATGATGCTCGCCAGCGGATGATTTATTTGCGTAACGAATTGGCCCAGAGTGAACTGCACGCTGCTGAATTTTATATCCGAAAAGGTGCTTGGTTGTCTGCGGCAAAACGTGCCCGTTATGTTGTCGAGCAATATGGCCGAAGTGATCAGTTAGAAAAAGCGCTGAATATTCTTGAGCGAAGCTATAAAGAACTAAAGCTTGATAACCTAGTAAAGGAAGTTAAGACGATCCGAAAGGATAATGGTTTGTAGCGGCCATAATATTTAAAAAAGCCCAGCAGTTAAATGTTGGGCTTTTTTATGCGTGCTATTTGTTCAGCTAGTTTTCAGTTCAGTTCAGTTCAGTTCAGTTCAGTTTAATTCAATAGTCATTTGCTTGCCGCCATAGCCATGAACTAAATCGTGCCCTCTGACTAGAATTTGTTTTACGCCGGCTGGAATTTTTACTCGATGAAGTGAGCGGGTAAACGGCTGTTCATTTTCATGTGGGTGGTGCAAGGTTCGAGTCGCTAAAATGTTCTGCTGGTTATCTAATAATTCCCAGCGATTGGCATAATGGTCCCAGCCACTATCTGCATGCAATAAACTAACAGAAAAATCGTAGCTGCCATCGTTGTTTTTAGTGACTTTGGCATCAACAACATCCACTTCACCTGCGATTGTCGCAGCAGAAAACAAAAAGCTGGAAAGGAAAACTATTTTTATATTTTTCATATGATTGCTTTTGTTCCAAATAGGTTGCAGCATAGACAAATGCTTTGGAAAACGGTTCGATTTTTTACTTAGTTCGATTAAATATCAATAATTAAATACGAATGGCATTCCAAAAAACACTAAATGCAGCATGTCGGTATTCATCAGCGAAAGCCTTGTCTGGGTTTTCAATTAAAAATGCTGCAGTGGATAAAAACTGACCTTGGCATAAATCTAAAATCAGGTCTTCAGGGTATTCTGCCATAATGCCTCTTTCGACACCTTGTTTTAATAATAACCCGATAAAACCAAGGATTTCATTCATCGCTTTGGCGCGGATTTCACTATCTAGATGTGGTGAATGATAAAACTGCAGGAAAAATCGCAACTTGAGAGGGTTGGCAATACTCCAGTCAATTGCAGCGTTCCACATGGTTTTTGTGGTGTTTTTTAAATCAGATAAATCTTCAATTTCTAACAGTGGTTTAGTCATCGCTTCAGCTAGCTGAGACTTAATATCCAGATACAGCTGATTAATTAATTCTTGTTTGCTGTGAAAATGATGAAACAGGGTTCCCGTTGCGACACCGGCTGTTTTGGCTATTTTTGAGGTAGCCGCACCTTGGATACCTTGTTCTACCAAAAGCTCAAGTGCTGCATCAAGAAGTTGCTGTCGTTTATTGGAAACTACAGTCATGGTATTGCCTGCTTAAAATTAAATTTACTTTAAAGTTAGCGGCAGCATAATATTAGCTGCCGCCGAAAAACTAACGCATAAACGTTTTTAATATAATCTTTTGCACTAACTTTCCATAAGGAGGGTGTACTAACTTACCGGTGCCAAACTTACCTGCTTTGAGTACCGTCTTTGCCTTAGAGAAAGTTAAGAAACCTTCCTTGCCGTGGTAATGCCCCATTCCTGATGGGCCAACACCACCAAATGGTGCGTCGTCTGCACCAACATGTAGTAACGATTCGTTAATACACATTCCGCCAGCATGGCACTGTTCGGTGACCTGCTTTTGAATTTGCGGATCCATGCTCATTAAATAAAGTGCTAATGGACGAGGGCGCGCCTGAACATATTGAATGGCTTGATCAAGGCTCTGATATGGAATAATTGGCAGTAGAGGGCCGAAGATCTCTTCTTGCATCAATGTCATATCGTCTTTTGTATCAATAATAAGGTGTGTCACCATTCGATGTTGTAAATCATCAATCGCACTGGCATGGGCCGGAATAATCGAAGCACCCTTGGCTTGTGCATCGGCCATCCAATCGCGCAAGCGTTTGAACTGGCGCTGATTGACTACCGAACTGTAATCTTTGCTAGAAACACCTTTTGGATACATTTTTGTAAAAGCTTTTTTATAGGCTTCAATAAATGCTTGCTGTTTACCTTCAGGGATTAAAACATAATCTGGAGCAACACAGATTTGACCTGCGTTCATGCATTTACCAAAAATAAGTCGTTCTACAGCTAAATCCAAATCTATGTCATCTGCAATAATCACCGGTGACTTACCACCCAACTCAAGTGTTACTGGAGTCAGGTTATCAGCAGCGGCACGCATCACGTGTTTACCCACTGCGGTCGATCCGGTGAATAGTAGATGATCAAAATTTAATTTAGTAAATTCTGAAGCAATATCGGCTTCACCTTCAAATACTGCAACCTGATCTTCAGTGAATACCGATGCCAAGACTTCGCGAATGACGGTATTGGTTTTTGGAGTGAACTCACTGAGTTTTATCATTGCCCGATTGCCGGCTGACAAGGCTGCGGTGAGTGGGCCAAGGCTTAGCATTACCGGGAAATTCCAAGGCACTACAATGCCGACAACGCCCAATGGCTGGTAATGCACTTTTACTGAAGCAGGTGACAACAGCAAACCGGCATGCCGACGGCTAGGTTTCATCCACTTTTTAAGATTTTTAACGCTGTAATTAAGACCTGCAATTGCCGGTAGTAAATCAGAGATCAGTGTGTCGTATTGGCTACGTTGGCCGTAATCTTCGTCCAGTGCCTTACACAGCTTATCTTGGTTACGCAAAATGGCTTTTTTCAGCTCGATTAGTTGTTGCTTTCGACTGCTGAGAGAAGGCATCGGATTGAGTTGATACTGCTGGCGTTGACGAGTCAGCAAATTCTGCATCTGCTGTGCTGGTGAATTCGCACCCTGGAAGGTTGCTTGAGATTCAGACATTTGCTGAGCTCCTTTATTGGTTATTTTTTATCCAAACCACCGCAATATGTATTGAAGCCTGAGCTGGTTTGAGCGTATGCAGCAAGTAAGATCAGTTGTGCTTTGATCCGTGACCGACTGATCAGTCAGTGGTAAGAATAACGGATATTTTTCAAAGTGCCTAGGCTACAAATCAAAAGGATATGATCTTATTGAGTTTTAGTAGTCACTGATGGTGACAGCAGCTTAGTGAATGAAGCATTTAGACCGTAATGCTAGCCAGCTGTACGATCAACAGATGTTTGGTTGAGTGTGAGAAGGGGCATATCAAGAAGTAAAAAGTAAGAAGGTTTTATCCGCCTGAGATGGCATTGCTTGTTTCAAAACCGATCTTGAATAGGGTACATATTGCCATCAATAGAGCAGGCTGATCCTGACAATGATCGATACTTAAAACGTAGTTTTTTCTCAATAGTCTTGAACATTTCAAGGAAGACAAGGGTTTGCCTTGGCGATCATAAAAATCACCATCAAGGCCAGCTCGATAGCAAAGTTTTGAAGTAACGGATTGAAGTGTTGAATCACCGCCCGAACGTTTGAATTGATAACGATCTATGCCGGTGGTTATTTCAAACTGATAGTGCCACCAGCTGGTACGTTTAATCGTTGCCAGCGTGTTTCCTTGTGAGTTAGCGATAGAACCCGAGAGTGAGAATAGCTGGCAGCGATAAGTAAGTTGCTGATCTTCAGATATTAGCTGATAGCTAAATAAACCGGGTTTTAAAATAAAGTCTGAAATCGTCATTTTATTATTTTTCTTCAGTTACACCGGTAGATGTATTTTAATTACGCACGTTCTATTTCAATGCCCATTGTCCGTGCGCGTTTGCGCCATAAACGCCGTGCAAGCTGTTGCATGTCTTGTGCTTGGTCGTGCTCATCGACAATTTCCATGCCTAGCAAGGTTTCGATTAAATCTTCCAAAGTGATGACGCCTTTAATATCGCCGTATTCATCAATCACCAGTGCGATATGTAGTTTTTTCTTTAGGCTGTCTTCAAATGCATCGGGTAATTTGAGAGTGTCAGGTACTGTTTTCAGCGGGCGAACCAATTCAGAAAGTGTTAGTTTTGGTTGGTTGTCGGCGAAGCTTTGTAATATTTCACTGCGTAATACATAGCCGGTAATTTGCTCGGGTCGATCTTTATAAATTGGAATCCGAGAGAATTTTTTCTGCCGATATTGCCCTATATATTCAATGACCGTTAATTGCTCTGATAGACTGAATAAAACATTTCTTGGTGTCATCGCATCTGCCACTGTGGCCTTTTGTAAGCCAAACAAGTTTTTGACTAATTGTGATTCCCGTAAATCAATATGGCCTTCTTGGGCGCTTAGCTCAGCCACTGCTGCCAGCTCCTGTCGATTAAAACCCTTCTGATGTTCTTTGCTAGAAATACTGCGAGTAATTTTTTCCGACATGATGACAAAGGGGTGCAATAGCCGAGTCATAACGATTAAAGCTAAAGATGAGGCCGGAGCCAATGCTCGCCAATAAACAGCACCGAGGGTTTTAGGGATAATTTCAGAAAAAACCAGAATCAATAGCGTAAGAATCGCTGAAGCAATACCCACTGCATCTGAACCAAAAACCACCGCTGCTTGGGCGCCTGCACCGGCAGCACCCAAGGTGTGGGCTACGGTATTTAAGGTCAAAATGGCCGCGAGTGGGCGATTAATTTCTGCTTTCAGATGCTTCCAGCGTTTTCCGGCAGGGCTGTTATTTTTAACTTCAGCCGCAATATAGCCATCAGAAATACTCAGAAGTACTGCTTCGAGTACTGAGCATAAAAAAGAAAACCCTAGTGCGATCAGAATATAAATAATTAACAGCAGCATAAATTATTCCAGTTGCGTAGGTTTGATGAGCCGCAAGCTAAATCAGACACCTTGCGCTTTATGTCTAGATGTCTGATTTCGTTAACACTCATCAAACCTACTGTTGTTCCTGTAATTTCCTAGCTGCTTTTCTCATCGACATTTGATAGAGCGCTGGAATAATAAATAGCGTCAGGAATGATGAGAAAAACAGTCCCCAAACAATCGCCGTTGCCACAGGTGACCACAGCAGTGATTCACCGCCAAGGCCGAAGGCCAGTGAGAATAAGCCAGCGATAGTAGTTAGAGTGGTAATCATAATCGGTAGCATTCTGCGCCTTGAGGCATAGAAAATGGCATGGATTAAAGTCATACCTTTACGCAAATTATCATTGGCAGTGGAAATTAAAACAATAGACGAATTCACTGCAATACCTGCCAGAGCAACGATGCCGTAAAGGGTGTATAAACTGAGTGGATTGCCCGATACGATCAGTCCTAGCACCACACCAATAAATGCCAAAGGTACCGAAACCAATATCATCATCGGTTGGAAATAACTCTGGAATTGAGTCGCCAAAATCAAATACATCAAACCAATACCGAACAGGAATAAACCGCCAATGGCATCGAGGCTTTCATTAATGTCATCCAGCTCTCCGGTGTAATCCGGGTTGATGGTTGGATAATCAGCGGCAATGGTTTGCCAGAAGTCTCGTAACACGGTATTGGCTTGAACCGTGTCAGTTAACTGTTTGTCGATATCGGCTTCAATGGTAATGGTGCGTAAGAAGTTGTAATGAAAAATATTACCCTTAACCCGCGATTTTTCAGCAATCACTAGCTCTCGTAAAGGAACGATTTGTCCGTTAGGTGCGGTTAGAGATAAATCGAGAAAAGCTTGTAGATCTTGATAAGGACCTTGGCTGGTCGCTAATGATTTCAAACGCAATGAAACACTATCGCCTTGGCTTTGCAGGCTAGAAATAATCTCACCATTGGCCAGCATATTAATGGTTCGGCGCACTTCACTTGGGCTAATACCCAGCCGGTTAATCGCATCACTGTTCAGTTTTAAGGTCAGGCCTTGGCTGCCGGGCTCGTCGTCGTCATTGATATCAGTAAAGCGTGGGTCGTTATTCATAAAACTCGACAAGGTATCGGCCGCGGCGCGAATCTGATTAAAGTCATCGCCGCGTAATTTGATGCTAACCGGCTTACTGGTTGGTGGCCCACCGGCCAGTTTTAAAAATGAAATACTCTGTGCGCCAACAATTTTTTCTACGCCCGGCCGCATCGATTCAATAATCGCCTCGACGCTGCGCATATTCTCTTGCTGTGGATTTAAACTGATTAATACTTGGCCAACCTGGTTGCCAAACCTAGGTGCGGTATCGGTGAATTGTTGCCCGGCATAACTAACTACCGAACGCGCTTCACCATCTTCTAACCGTGCATTGGCGGTTTTCTCGACGCGCTTTACTAGTTCCAGTGTGCTGTTGAGAGAGCTAGAAGCGGGCATATCGATATTAATGTAGAAAATCCGCAAGGTATCAGAGGCAAAGAAATCCATCCGAATCATGCCGCTAGCCAATGCCGACATGGCCAATGCAAATAATAAAACCAGGCCGGCTAAAGTTTTGCGTGGGTGGCGCAGAATTTTTAATAGCGCAAAACCATAACGAACCTGAATCTTATGGATCATTCTCTGGCGGGTTTTATCAACTCGTGATGGGTTTTTAAATGAGACCTTGGCGGCTAAAACGTGCCCCGGAAGCATCCAGTAGGCTTCAATCAAACTAATCGCCAAGGCAGTGGTCACTACCAGAGGAATCACCATCATAAACTTGCCTAGAATACCCGGCAGCAACATGAGTGGCAGGAATGCTGCCATGGTAGTTAATACTGAAGCGGTGACCGGTTTGATTACTTCTAGCAAGCCAGTCCATGCTGCGACTTTACTTTCAATGCCACGGCGTAATTTATAATGAATGGATTCAACCACTACGACGGCATCATCGACCAGCATTCCCAGTGAGATAACAATCGCCAGTAGAACCGAAGTATTTAGAGTTTGCCCCAGCTGTTGCAGCACAATAAATGTACCTGCAAGGGTGAATGGAATGCCAATAGTCACTAGAAAACTAATTCGTGAGCCAAGGAATAACCAGCTCACTAGCAGCACCAGAAATAAACCGTAGATAGCATTGGTTTGCATGGTGTCTAATGCGCTACGGGTGATTGAGGTTTGATCATCAATTAGAATATATTCGACGCCTAATTCGTTTTTTAAGCGGTTTCTATTGTCGATAAATTGCACGATCCGATCGACCAATTCCAAGGTATTGCTTTCTGCCTGTTTCATAACGGCAAACATAACGGCTGGCTGACCTTGGTAGCTGACGAGTCTTGCGGCCTTTTCTCGTGCCCGAACAATTTGTGCGATATCGCCTAGGCGAATTTCCCGGTTGTTATTCGCTGAATCGTTAGATGAATTATTTCCCGGCATCATGCGGCTAATCGGTAATTGTGCTAATTGCTCGGGGTTGTCGGTAGTGCCATTAACCCGAATCAGCCATTGGCGAGAGTTAACGTCGATGGTGCCTGCCGAGCTATCAACAAAATAACCCTGCACGCTATTGGCGATATCGGTCGGTGATAAACCTAGAGATTGAATGCGTACTGGGTCGAATAGAATATGAATTTCTGGTGAACGCAAACCGGTCGGCTGAACCCGATCTACTCCGGGAATTCTTGCTAGATCTTTTTCTACAGCACGAGCCTGGCGGCGCAAGTTTTCGCCATCAGAAGGTGCGGTCAATACCACTGTTGCAGTGGGAAATGCATTTGCGGTAGTAATTTCAAATATATTAGGTTGCTTAGCCGCGTCGGGAAGATCTGCTTCAGCAGAAGAAATTTCACGGCGTAAATCGGCAATTCTTTTTTCAAATCGGTCGTCATCGATATCTTGAAAACGCACTAAAATACTAGAAAGGTTCTCCCTGCTGGTGCTGGAGACGAACTTAATATCTTGCAAGCCTTCCAGTGATTCTTCCAGTACATCGGTTACTTTCTTTTCGACATCCTCTGCCGTTGCACCGGGCAATACCGTGGTAATTTGTACCCAGTTAAAGTTAACTGTTGGATCCTGTTCTCGTGGTAGCTGGCTATAAACAAAGGTGCCGCTAAGCAAAATAAGCAAGAAAACCAAATTAGTGGTGACATGGTTTTCAATCAGTTTCTTAAGCCACACAGGCGTTATCTCCAGGCTACAGTTTTTAATTCAAATATTTCAATAATCAAACACTAACACTAACAATAACGACGACGACTGCTATTAATAAGGGTTTTTAGTCGTCATTCATTAGTTACTGAGAGTTATTGCTTGGTTGAGCTTCAAACCAAAGCGACCGGCTTGAATAATCAAAGCTTGTTGGTCGATGCTGGCTTGAAATGGACGACCTTCTTCGGCATTTGGCACGGTAACAAAGCGGGCAATAGTATTACCGCTCTGGTCAGTGTCGCTAATGAAAAACCCGTACTGATTATTACGCTTTTGCAAAATATCCGAAGGTAAAAATGGCTGGGAAGCTTTCCATAATAAACGGCCACTCAAGCCATTAATGGCTTGCAGGTTAGTAAAAACCAGTCTGGCTTGTTGGCTGCGAGACGTTGAATTAACTAAGGGCAAAAGCGTTCGAAGTTTTAATGGATAATTCTGGCCAGCTGTTTGTAATTGATAACTGCCTGCATCAAGAAAACTTTTTTGGTCAGAAATAGCAATGGAGGCAACCACTTCTTGTTGGCTTAGCTGGGTGAGTTCGATGATCGGTTGGCCAACATTTATCCATTCACCTTGATTGGCAATTCGCTGGCTAACCACTCCAGAAAAAGGCGCTTTTATTTGGCAGCGAGACTGTTGGTTTTGTGCATTTTTTAATCCCAACTCACCACTAGCAACCGAAATTTCGGCTTGTTTAAAGGCATGCTCTTTAGCATCCAGAGAAGCTTCACTTATGCTGCTGGTACGCTGCATAGTTTGTGCGCGTTGCCATTCTCTTTGGCTAAAGCTGCTTTGTTGCTGTGCGTTAGATAGTTGCTGCTGTTGCTGGGCAACGGCGGTGGTGTAATCCAGACAATTTAGTTGTGCCAGAATTTGTCCCTTAGTCACCTGGTCGCCCACTTTTACTGGCAGACTCAGCAATAAAGCGCCCAGCTGAGAAGCCAGTTTGCTTTGATTCAATGGCTGAACAAAAGCCGGTGCGCTGCGCTGGGGGTAAAACAATAGCTGACTTGCTGGGACTGTAGTCACGCGCAGTTGATTTTCATCGACCTGGATGTTCTCTTTGGCGATTGCTGTGTTGCCATAGCTTTGTAAGCCAATGGCAGCGCCAAGCATAATGCTGACCCGCAAAATAAGGTTCAAGCTGTGAATCAGGGGGCTGGTCTGAAGCCTGTCAACCAATGATGAGCGCATAAGCCGGTTCATCGATAACTCCGCATATTATAAGTAGTGTTACTGTGCTGATGAGATTCGCTCGATGGTAGTGATGGCGGCAGTTCCAGAACAAATCTCGGAATGGGTGCTGGCACGGTATAGCTCATCGAACGATTGCTTCTATCAGTTACAGACAAAAAGTCAGCTTATAAAAGCATGATTTATCAGACTTTGCACCTTCCAATATTGCTGCTTTTTTGATTCAAATTTCCAAAGTAGCTCAATGTGAATAACCTCGAAGGTTAGTTAGTCTCAGCTATAACAATTAATTATCTCTGTTATTAAAATTTTTTGGCCTAAGATTGGCTTGTTACCGCTGGCTTTTGTTTGCCAACCGTTAAGGTTTGTCAAGTAGGCGTTTTCTGGGCAATAGTTGCAGCGATTCTCCGGTTAGATCGTTTCATTAGTGTGAGACTTATCACAAGCTTCTGTGGATAACTCTGTGGTCAAATGACCTTAAGGGTGGGGAGTAGTCAACAAACACCAGATTACAGGCGGGGTTATAAATCTGGTTGTTTTTTGATCAGTTTCGGTTGGCTTCTGTAGCTGATTTGAATTGAGTACTTGGTATTGGCTGGAATGCTAAGAGGTTACATTTCTCTGGATGCTTTAAATCAGCTGTGAGTGACAGAATGTTTGGTGATTAATGGCTTTATCTATCTCGATGAAACTTAATGGGTATAGCTGATACCAACAAACCCCTATTGCGCTTAATCATCTCAATAATTATTCAAAAGGCGCACACTATCTCCAAGCCACCTCAAGATCATGAGCAGACAGCTTGCTGTAGTGGTTCGTTAATGGAGATATCTAGTGAGCCAGCAAACCCGATTACGTCAGATCGCCAATGATCCAAAACTCAGTTATGCGCAGAAATCCCGCTATTTATCGCTGGAAGCCGACGGCATGCTGGATTATCCGCAATTGCCACAGGCGGCTCGTCAGGCAATGGACCAGGGGATGATTTGTGATTTGTTTGAAGGCCATGCGCCTTTTAAGCCTCGCTATGTATTGCCCGATTATGAAAAAGCCTTGCAGCAAGGCAGCAAATGGTTGGAATTAGAACCGCCACAAGATCTTGATGAAGCAATTAACTTCCTGTTAGTGCTTTATCACCATGTGCCTTCAGTCACTAACTTGCCGGTGTCAGTTGGCCGATTGGATGTGTTGTTAGAGCCGTACCTTGATCAATCAATTAGTCAGGCACAGCTGGAAAAGAAAATCCGCCTGATGTGGCAAATGATTGATCGCACCCTGCCGGATGCATTTATTCACGCCAATATTGGCCCGCATGATAGCCGTGTTGGGCGAGCAGTATTAAAAGTGGATGGTGAGTTGGCGCAAGTGGCTCCCAATCTGACCATGCGCTATCAGGCTGGGATTACTCCAGATGATATGTTGCAGCAGGCAGTGGAAAATATTTGTAAGTGTAATAAGCCGCATATTGCCAACGAAGCGATGATCGCCAAAGATTTTGATGAAAAAGGGTTTGGAATTGTCAGCTGTTATAATTCTTTGCCCTATGCTGGCGGTGCTCACACGCTGGTGCGTTTAAATTTAAAACAAGTAGCCGAAATGTCTGATGGCACTGAAACTGACTTTTTACAGCGGGCGATTCCGTTGGCATGTCAGTGGATGTACCAAGTGATTGATGCGCGAATTGATTATTTAGTGAATCAGTCAAATTTTTACCAAAGTAGTTTTTTGGTCGCAGAAGGTTTGATTGATCCAGAAAGATTTACCGCAATGTTTGGTACTTTTGGCTTGGCTGAAGCGACTAATTACTTAATTCAGGCAAGTGGCCAACAAGGTCGTTACGGCCATGATCAGCAGGCCAATCAATTGGCATTAAGAATTACTCAAGCATTGGCTGAAATTGTTGAAACTACCCCGGTAAAACATTGCTGGCGAGAACGCGCTATGTTCCATGCGCAAAGTGGAATCAGTATTGATACCGATACCAGCGCCGGTTGCCGTATTCCTTACGGTGAGGAACCAGATAATTTACAGCATATTTTAACCGTATTGCCGCATCATAAATATTTTACTGCGGGTATTAGCGATATTTTCCCGATTGATGAAACCATTGAGCAAAACCTTCAAGCATTAATGACGGTCTGCAAAGGCGCACTCGACCAAGGCTTGCGAATGTTCACAGCCAATGTAGCTAATAATGAATTGATTCGTGTTACGGGTTATATGGTACGCCGCTCAGACATTAAAAATATGCAAGAGAAAGGATCGCGGATAAACAGCAGTGCATTTGGTGCGGAAGCGGTTGAGAAATGCAATATTTTACAGCGCAATGCACGAGTAATTAGTCAAGAAATGCATCCGTTTTTTAATGGCTCGGATGACGCTCGTTAAATGAAAATATCACGATTTAATCGTTCAGACGACTCAATGCTGTTAGCGCAAACTAGTGATGGTTGCACAGGTTGTAGTCACTCGCCTGACGCTGAATCGGCGCAGGCTTTAGTCAGTCGAATTATTCCTTTTTCCTGTGTCGATGGCCCAGGAAATCGGTTTGTAATATTTCTGCAAGGCTGCAATTTTCAGTGTAAAAATTGTCACAACCCGCACTCAATGAATGCTTGTGACCATTGCGGTGATTGCCTGCCTGGCTGCCCATCTGGCGCGCTATCTATGATTGATGGCGCGGTGGAGTGGGATACTACGCTGTGCCAAAGCTGTGATCAGTGTATTGATATTTGCCCGAAGAACAGCACGCCTATGGCGCAAAATATCTCTTTAGCGGAAGTGATTGAGCAGCTACTGCCAGCAGCGCCATTTTTAACCGGTGTAACTGTGTCAGGTGGTGAAGCCACTATGCAGCTTAAATTTATTCAGCAATTGTTTCGGTTAATTAAAAACCATCCGCAATTAAGCCACCTTGACCGATTGATTGATTCTAATGGCTATCTGGGAGTTAAAAGCTGGCAGAAAATCTTGCCTGATTTTGATGGGGCAATGATCGACATTAAAGCGATTGACGATACCTTGCACCAAGAGTTAACCGGCCGATCGAACCAGCGGGTGTTGGAATCAATTCATTTTCTCGATCAACACAATAAGCTCACCGAACTGCGTTTTCTGGCGATACCTGATGTTACCGACCATCAGGCTGATCAAGTGGCAGCTGTAGTTGCCTCATTGAGCAGCAAGCCTAAAGTGAGAGTGAATGCTTTTAGTAATACCGCTGTAAAAGGCGAGGCTAAAAAATGGCGCAATCTTTCTTTGGATGAAAAAAAATTGATTGAAGAAAAATTTAAATAGTCAGTTTTTAAGATGCTTGATAGTTTTCTGGCATTTGATCATATTGATTCTTTTAGATAAATACCTACGCGGGCAAACAATATGTTGATTCGGTTGTGGTAAATATCAGCGAATCTGCTGGTTCAGCCTTAAGGCGCACCTAATATTTGAAGATAGATTCCTCGCAGTTCAATTTTCTGCTAATACTCACGCAGCGATTAATACAACTTAAAATGACCCATTAGCAATTAGACCAAATTGCTATTCTCCTACCGAATTCTGATTGCAGCTAGCAGTCTGATGGCTACACTGATTCCGACGTTAGTGACTCACTGACTCATTATTTCTATCCCAGCCACTTCAAATTGTGATTTACAGTGATTTGAAGATCTTTGGGTATATATGTTTCAAGTAACAAGTCATGACAAACCATAATTGAGCAAATATACGGCGAGCGGTATTTGCCTAACGGTTGCATGGCTTTTACAATTCGCGACCGATCTGGATATCTAAACCTTGCGAACACGGCAGCTTGTTAAAAGTGAGTCGTCTGCTGGAGAGCCATGACCCTGGCAAATAATGAATACCTGCCCGGCCAACGCTGGGTAAGCACCACTGAGGCTGATTTAGGCCTAGGTATTGTGGTAGAGAACACTGGCCGTTTGGTGGAAATTGCATTTCCTGCCGCTGGTGAAAGACGCACCTATGCGATTGATCAGGCACCGTTAAGCCGCATTGTTTATCGCGAGGGTGAGCAAGTGACTTCAATTGATGATGTCACTATCACCGTGATGGGCTGCGAAGCCGATGAGTACGGCATTTTGCATTATGCAGGCACCACTGATGAGGGTGATTCAGTGCTGTTGGCAGAAACCGAACTGGACTCTTTTGTTCGTTTTTCCAAGCCGCAAGATCGACTGTTCTCTGGTCAGATCGACAAGAACAGACATTTCGAATTGCGCGCTGAAACCCTACGTTTAAAGCACCGCCTAATCCAGTCACCTGCTTATGGTTTGATTGGTGGCCGGGTTCAGCCATTAAAGCACCAGTTTTATATTGCCAATCAGGTTGCCAGTCGCCACGCGCCACGCGTGTTATTGGCCGATGAAGTTGGCTTGGGTAAAACCATTGAAGCAGGTCTGATTTTACATCAGCAGCTGATTCGTGGTTTGGCCGAACGTGCACTTATTCTGCTGCCAGATTCATTGATGCACCAATGGCTAGTGGAAATGCTGCGCCGGTTTAACCTGCAGTTCACTATTTTGGATGAAAACCGTTGCCTGGACCTGCAAGAAAGCGGCTTTGAAAATCCGTTTGAAAGCGCCCAGCTGGTGTTATGCCCACTGTCATTCTTGGAAGAATATCCCGAGCGTCGCGAGCAAGCAGAAGCGGCTGGTTGGGATTTATTAATTGTTGATGAAGCTCATCACCTGGAATGGCATGAAGATCTGCCAAGTGAATCCTATTTATGTGTTGAAGCTTTAGCAGCGGCGATTCCCGGTTTGTTATTGCTTACTGCAACGCCAGAACAGCTCGGTGTTGAAGGTCACTTTGCCCGGTTACGCTTGTTGGATCCGGCGCGTTATCACGACCTCAACAGCTATTTAGAAGAAGAGTCAGATTACCGGGAAGTCTCCGACCTGGTAGAGCTGATGATGCAAGACACTGCGGCCAGCCAGATTGTGGCTGAGCCAGAGAAGTTCTCCAATATGATGGAGTTTCTCGGTGAGCAGGCGACTGAAAAATTATTAACCGAGTTGGCGACTGGCGATGCAGATGCATCTAAAGCGGCAATTGACCATGCAGTGAGCCAATTGCTCGACCAACACGGCACTGGCCGGGTGCTGTTTAGAAATACCCGCGATGCGATTGCCGGTTTCCCAGAAAGAAAGCTAACCATTCACAGCTTGCCGCAGCCTACCGGTTGGCAAGCACTTACCGAGCAAGCTGAACTGGAGCAACAACTGCGCCCAGAAAGCCTGTTAGGTGATGGTTGGATGGAGCTCGATAGCCGAGTTTCATGGTTAACCGAATGGTTAGAAGAACATCGTAGTGAAAAAACATTGGTAATTTGTGCCAATGCCAGCACGGCTCAAGCTTTGGAAGAACGACTGCGTACTCGTGCGGCAATTCGTTCATCAGTATTCCATGAAGGGTTAAGCCTGGTTGAGCGTGACCGAGCAGCGGCATGGTTTGCCGATCGCGAAGCCGATAGCGCCCAAGCATTAATTTGTTCTGAAATTGGTAGTGAAGGTCGTAACTTCCAGTTCGCCAGTCATTTAGTGTTGTTTGATTTGCCGCTAAACCCTGATTTGCTCGAGCAGCGAATTGGCCGTTTGGACCGTATTGGTCAAAAGAACACGGTACAAATTCACTTACCTGCTTATGAGCATTCTGCAACAGAAATGCTGGCCAATTGGTATCACAAAGGCATCAACGCTTTTGAAACACCCTGTCCGGCAGGTTTGCAGTTGTTTGATCAGCTAGAACAGCCATTACGCTTTTGTTTGGCAAATGCTGGCAATGTTGAGCAAGACGAAACATTTGCCGCATTAATGGAAACCAGCCAGCAGTTGGCAGAAGAAACTCGCTTACGCCTGCAAGAAGGTCGTGACCGGTTGCTGGAGTTAAATTCTTGCCAACCCGCCAAGGCTGAAGCTTTGCTGGAAGAGTTTGATGAAGCCGAATTCACCGAACTCATGGCCAGTTACTTCAACCGGGTATTGGACCAGTTCGGTGTGACGCGAACTGACCATAGCGAAGCGTGTCAGGTCATCACGCCAAGTGCTCATATGACGGTCGACAGTCTGCCGGGCTTGAGTGAAGACGGCATTACCGTCACCTATGATCGTGAGCACGCACTTAGCCGTGAAGACGTTCATCTGTTGACTTGGGAGCACCCAATTGCCCAAGGCGCAATGGAGATTATTACCGATGGTGAGTTTGGTAATACTTCATTAGTCACCTTGCATTTGCCACCGCTTCCGGCCGGTTCATTACTGGTAGAAACGTTGTATACCTTGCATTGCCCAGCGCCAAAATCGCTGCAATTGCAGCGGTATCTCGACACGCCTTACCTGCGCTTTGTAATGAACGACGCCGGTAAAAGCCTCGGTCATGTATTAATCGAGTCCAAGCTAAACAAGCGAGTCGAGCGGATTAAAACTGGCAAGGCGCGTGAAATGTTGCGTCATATTCAACAGCCGGTGGAAGGTCTGCTACTTAAAAGTGGTGCATTAGCCAAAGTCGAACAGCAAAAGTTGCTCGATCAGGCGTTGGAAAAAATGCACCTAAGCATGGACGATGAAATTGAGCGTTTAGTTGAATTAGCCAAGGTTAATCCGAATATTCGCGCTGAAGAGATTGAAAAACTGATGGCCGATAAAGAAACACTGCAAAGTTTCTTACAGCACGCCACCGTTCAGCTGGATTCACTGCGAGTAATTGTGGTGGTGTAGCAGAGATGTAAATAGTGGTGCAGATTGCGGTGTAAGCCGTGTATCTGGCTTACATTGTTTGAAAAGAAATCCTCGGTCAGTAATGGCCGGGGATTTTTTTGTTTTCTATTTCATCTTTATCATTTTTAAGTTCCGCGTAGGTCAGCCTTTAACTTATGCGAAGCGTGACAGAGCTAGACGTAAAGATTAGCCAATGTTTTTTAGGTATGTTGTTAGCCATAGTATTTAAAAGTATTAAACAACATGTTTCTATCTCGCAGTTAAAAAGTTGCGGTATGATAGGCAGTAAACATGTAACTCAATAACAGGGCAGTTTTTGAATATGAAAAAACTTATCATCATTGCCATTCTTGTTGTAATTGGATGGTATGGAAATCAGCTTTATCAAAAAAACCAATTTCCTATCTTGCAGACCCAAGATACTAATTTTCAATCTTCAAGTATGACCAAATGTATCGCCCAAGATGGCAAAGTATATTATGGAAAAATATCAGAAGACATTGACTGTGATCGAATTGAAAAAGTGAAAGGGTCAGTACAAATAATTTCAAGTAACCAATTTAAGTATGAATCAACACCTGAGGAAAGTAGTTCTTTCCAGGAGAGTAGCCCCAAGAAATCCTCTTCTCGGTACAGTTGCACTGGTAAGCAGCATTGTTCCCAGATGAGCTCATGCGAGGAAGCTAAGTTCTATATTAAAAACTGCCCAAATACTAAAATGGATGGTGACCATGACGGCATTCCTTGTGAGCGACAAATTTGTGGTCATTGGTAGCCAACGCTCGGAATTAAAAGACTCCACTGTCGCGGTTTCAGTTGATATTTAAACAACCTAAAAGTTGCGCAGTCAAAGTAAGCTGCAGTAACTCCATGCAATAAACACCCAATACCCTTACAAATTATCGGTTGATATATGAAGGTCGGCTGAATATGCTGCGGCTTTTCAACCCTGAGTAAATCGCAATGGCAGATGCTGAATTAATAATATGTGAGACCTGTGGCTACAGCTCTGATCCTGAGGTGTTGAATGGCGGGCAGAAGCTGCATCAATCGTTGCAACAGACGGTACAGCAACAAGCCGTTGGGGCATTAGAGATAACCACTACGCGTTGCCTGATGTCGTGTAACAGAAAGTGCAATGTCTATTTACGCAGCCCCGGCAAGATAGGGTATGTGATTGGTGATTTGTCCGATGCAGGTGATCATAACCAGGCACTGTTAGATTATGTGAAGTTTTACCAGCAATCTGAATCGGGCGAAGTGGCATTTAAAGATTGGCCAAAATTAATAAAAGGAAAGTTTGTTGCAAGGTTGCCGCAATAAACATTAATCGATGTGTTTATTTTTAATTAATTAATAGATATCGCAGATATAAACCCGGGGGCGGCCCAAGTTGAATCTATGGTTCCCGGGTGCGCCCACAGGCTTACCCAGGCTACGAAAACCAATTGGTTTTTTTATTAATAAAACTCCGATATTTCGATTAACTCCGAACTAAAGTAGGTTGGGTAAGCCTGAAGGCGCACCCAACGATGTAGGCGTCTTGTAGCATCATCCTCTGAAAATACTTACGCAACGATTAATATGCTGATTTAAGTTTACTATCGACATCATCTAATGAAGGTGGCTTCGAATGAACCATCTTTGTTCTATGTCGCAGGCGTTCCGTTCAATATTCCCAACCACAGCTCCAGTCAAAACCCAAATCAGTACATCAAGCATGAACTATATCTCAATGCACTTTCTGGCCAATAAATATCCATTTATTTCAAACTGCTATTTGAGTTGATAGCAAAGGAACCGGCCAGCATGGCTGACTACTCTATCAATAGCTGTGGTCAATTTTCGACAAAACGCTACAAAATCATTGTATTTGTCACAGTGGAAAACTGTTGAATATAACCCAAGGCATTTCACTTCAAATAGCTTCAATCAGTCGAAAACTGATTGAGTTGATTGGCTAAGCAATCGTTGATTAGAAACTGGAAACTACTAGATGTGGTAGTGTTGATAGTGTTCACCTACTACAAGTGGATTTTCAAACAAAATAAAAAAATTTACCATCTAACAAAGACTTGCGAAGAGAGTTATCAAACGAATCTGTGGATAACTCTGTTGTTATCTTGTCAGCAAACCTGTTTCTCTAAGACAAGTGACTGCTACCAATGGCTTTGCGAGTACTTATAAAAACTGTACGTTTTTTGATCAAATTACAAGGAATTGCAAGGAAGCGTCAAAAAAGACTTCCGGTGAGTGGTTGCTGTAACCGAATCATGAGTGCAAAGCTAAAAAGGCAACTGCGGTCATGCATTTGTTACTTCCAGAGAGCAAACTAGCGGTCAGCAAGGCGGCATAACCTGAATATTTCAGGCGCAAGTTTCACTAGGGGAGTGTATTTGAAGTGAGTTATCTGAAGCGCTATCAAAAAGTCATTGAATATATTGAGCGTCATCTATCTCAGCCGATGACATTGGATTTGTTATGTCAGAAAGCTTGCTTGTCCAAATTTCACTTTCATCGTCAATTCCAAGCGCTGTTCGGTTGTACGCTAGCGGTTTATATCAAGCGCCAGAGAATGCGCCGTGCGCTGCACCAGCTGTATTTCCGTAAGCAGATGCGGGTGATAGATATCGCACTAGAGAATGGTTATGAAAATCCAGAGTCATTTAGCCGGGCTTTTAAAGAAATCCTCGGCGTATCGCCCAGCCAGTTTCGCAAAGAAGCGGACTGGAACCTTTGCCAATCTTTAATTGATCAACTTAATCTGGGCAGTATTTTTATGGCTGAGTCGCAAAAGTCAGATGATTGGAAGGTAGAACGGGTCGATTTTCCAAAAATTCGCTTGGCTGTGCTAGAGCATTTGGGTGACCCTAAAAATGTCATGCAATCGGTTGCTAAGTTTATTGATTGGCGAATAAGTAGCCAGCTATTACCGCGCGATGCCAGACTTTTTAACCTGATTTATGATGACCCTGAAAAAGTAGCAGCCGAAGACTTTCGCCTGGATATTGCTGCAGAAACCAAAGTGAATATCCCAGATAAATATACTGAAATGGTCGAGAAATCGATTGCAGCGGGTCGCTGCGCCAGAATTCGACATGTTGGATCGGATAAAAACATGGCAGAAAAAATATATTATTTATATTCACAATGGATGATTAACAGCGGCGAAACCCTGCGAGATGCACCATTGTTTTTTGAATGGATCGCCATGTATCCAGATGTGCCAGAGAATGAGCAGGTGGTGGATATTTATTTGCCGATTGAGTGAAGCACTTTTGTGGCAAGAGTCAGTGGCACTAACTTATTAAAATATTTTGTTCTTTGAATTCATTTCCACTGAGTTACCATCCCTGATGTCTGAGTTCCGGCATCCTGCGTTGCCCTAATCCGTGTATCCTTGCATCTCCATGCTCGGAATGACAAGTTCGGAGTATGCCGCTTGGGTTCGTCATCCCGTCAGGGATTGGCGGGATCCAGTCACATGAAGGTGGCACTAATTTATTAAATTAATCCCGCCTGAAAAATTCCCAATCTCCTCGCCAATCGATGCAAGTTGCTCGAATGTATTTTGAGTGGTTTAGCCGTTTTTTCTTAATTGTATTGATTGTTTTCTAGAGATAATTCAATCAATTGTTTTAGTAAATATCAACCGTATCTTTCATTGAAATGTTGTTTGAAGCCAATGTAGCGGTCAGTGATATCACCATTAAAATAGAAGTAAGATCAATTTCTGTCTTAACTTCTTCTGCCAAGTTTTAGTTGGTTGCGAGGTAACCATTCAGCATGTCACACCAACCGATCCAATTTCTCCTGAATAAAGTCCGGCCATTTACCCGCAAATAATAACGACAAAGCTTCCCCAACACCGACCCCATTTTTTTGGCAGGTCGATATATAGCTCCGGATTCTGCAATACGCTTTCACGCCATCCCATGAGCGGAAGCAGCCTGATATCTTCTGCTGAACCTTGCTCATACGGAAGTCCCGTTCACCCTGATTATTGGTAAACGGTGCTCGGGTATTACTCATAAACCGCAGCACGTCTGCTTCAAAATCCCGCAGCCGCTCTAATAAATTTCTCGATTTACTTCGTGCTAATTTCCCTCGTTTTAATTGACCTTTTTTATCCGCTTTTTTTGGCTCAGGTGCCGGGCATTCCCGATCACCTGCTTTTAATATTTTTCGATATCGCTTCACCCATTTTTGACACTGCTTTTCATCCAACTCACCCCCCGCCTCATTGACTGCTGTATTCATTTCATAAAGCAGATCTTCCATTGCCTTGGCCCACTGCTGGCCATCTTGCTCATGGGCTCGCGCCAATTCACGTACATGATGGGCGTTACACAATACATGCAAGCACAGCACAAATCGGTAGTAGCTTTTCCAGTGATCGTGTACCAATAAACCGGTAAATTTAGGCAAGATGTCGATCGCTTCCATTGCCTCGATACCTCTTGATTCATGCGCTTCAATCCACGTCCAGCGGTCATTGCTCGCGACATGTAGCCACTTTCGTTTACCATTGATATTGACGCCGGTTTCATCGGCATGAATCAAATCTCCAGCACGCAAAATAGCCGGTACTAACTGAGCAAATGGCTTCAGTCGATGAAAAGCTTCCTGATTAAAATTGGCAAGGCTACCGGTGCTGATTGGCGCATCCAATATCTCAGCGAAGTGCTTTTGAGTCCGTTCATAAGGAATCAGCTGGTAGCTCGACATATAAACCGCGTTGGCTTTAAACTCATTGCCATATTGTATTGGCCGAGTGACCCCTTGCGGAAACTCAGCAACAAACTGGTTACCCTGCTCGTCTTGTAGAATCTGCGCCCGATATTCGGTGACATATCGGGTAATACGAACATCAACTACTTGGCGGCTTTCACTGCCAACAACACGGTATTTTCCTTTCGGCAATTGGCTACGATCAATCGTAATATCCAGCACTTCATCTGGGTCTTTCACCGGTGATAAATTACTGCCTTTATGGCCAGGCTGCCCGCCTGGGTTTTTATTGCTTTTGGCGCGCGATTTCTTTTCTCGATTAGGATCTGCCGATGGCGGAATGCTGGAGTTTTTGCTGTTTAGCCCTTTGCTATCAAGCAATATCTTAACGACGAGCATCAGCATACGAACCATCGCCACCAGTTCGGGCGGTAAGCTTTTGCTTTTGGCTAACAATCGCTCGGTTTCAGCGATTGTTTTATTAATTTCGATTGAGTCCATGCGGTTATTATCGCACAGGTTTTCAGGGTGGTTTTTTTGTCTCTGAGGCTTACTGTGGCGACTTTTTAGAAGCGGAATGCTGATGCGCTATTCTGAGCAAAAAACATTGATAATCAGGTGTGTTAATAGCAGTTTAATGCGGCGTTTAAGTGGTATTCTGAAAGAGGTGCTTAAATTCGGGAAAATATCAAAAAACCTGTCAAGCGATTTTTATATTAAATTGTGCTGAATGGTTACGTTGCGAGCGTAGATTTTATAATGAAAGAATCATATGTTAATCCTGTGGTGGCAATAGATATGGTTAGAATGAATCTTTTTCTAAGAGTAGTTTTCTACGTTTTTCAGCAATTAACTAAAATATCAACATAAGAAAATTCAGAGCGCTTTGAAGAGCCAGTCTGGCCTAAAATTTAAGTGTAAGCGTATTGCTTTACGGCTGTTGTGAGTATTGGTTTTTAGAGTGTTCGGTGTAGGCCGGAAGAGATAATAAAAATAAAACACTATGTCACAACAATGAGTTAGACGTGACAATTCTGACTTATTTTACTTTTATTAACTTCGAAAATACATATTAATGACTTACGTCAGCAAGCTTAGTGGCTTTTCACAACATTCTAAATTTATCAAAAAAATATAATTTCGAATGGGGAACAACATGAAATGCACTAGGAAACCGTTATCAGTTGCAGCACTTTTTATATCACTATTCAGTGTTGCTCATTACGCAAATGCGCTCCCTTTTGATAATCCGAGCAACTTTGCCTTGAATTACATTACTGGCAATCTAAATAATTCTGTTTACCTGAATTTAAATGATACTGCAGTAAATAAAGCACTATCGGAAACACTAACAAGTATTAAGCAAGGAAAGGTCGTTGTTCTTGATAGTACTGAGGCAACGAGTATTACAGTTGCACACGAACAATTAATTCGTGTTTTAGGTGTTGCAACGCCTGCCCCTATCACCTTGGTCTATATGAAAGATGGAGAGATTGTTTCTCATAGCCTTGGCGTTAATAGTGATGCGTCGGATTTTCAAAATATTGATCTAAATAGGCTTTCGAGTTCATTGAACAGTGCATTGGCGAAAGTTGCACCAAGCCTGCCAAAGCAAGAACAAAGATCAGTAGAAAGTATTGGCGCTATATCATCATTGGGTGCTGAAAATTCCGGCACTGCAGAATTCGCTCTTTCGAATAATTTTGGCATATTAAATGAAGAGCCTGCACCTAAAGCAACTTCATACTTACGCGCTAAGTCACAATCTAGCGTTAATAGTTATACTCCGGTTTTAAATCGAACGCTGATTGTTTCTTATGATAATTTACGATGCGATTTGTATAATGATGTAGGGTTTAATGGCAAATCTGATCATTGTCGTGGAAAAGAGACTTCTGTCTCATTACATTTTAGAGTTTCAATGATTCGATCATTACAAGGTCGCGATTCAGAGAATGCCAAGTATTTCAGAATATCTCTCGATGAAACCCAAGGTGCAGGCGCTGGCATTCATATTTCTGATAGCGCTAACTATACGCATACTTGGTTTCAGTCATGGGCACATAGACAGGCACGCATCGGGCCGCTACTAGAAAATTACAGTTTTTTCTTGCGACCAACAGAAAACACAGGCGATGTAACGTTACACCGACATTTGCCTGGTAATGAAAATGTCCGTACCAATTATTCAGAAACCAGTAGCATTTCTATTGGTGCAAGTGCGTCCGTTGGCGCGACTGTTGGCACAGATGGACCAAAAATTGGTGCAGATATGGGCGCATCATTCGGTTTTTCACAAAAACGCTCTCTATCGTTCTCTACTAATGAATACAAGATAGAAAATCAGTCCAGATACAATACTACCGATATTAGTTATAAGCGTGAGGGGGTTTGTAAATTCCTCAAGGGAACTCCGTTTGTTGGTAATGAGTGTATCCGGCTTGACTGGGTAGGCGGACAGCAGAATCTTTTTGATACAGACCGCATTACTCCAATTGCATATGCCAATATGAAACCACAGCTTGACGTTATTTATCGTGCACCCGCTAGTAAAACAGGCATTTCAAAAATATCTGGGCACTCTAAATTAACCATTACCAATTACTTTGCAGATAGAGTTTACTCTGGGGCATGGGATACCACTGGCAGTAAAGGATCATCTTCTTTTACTTATACCTTCCCACATAACTTTTCAGTTGATTGGAGCCACCCAGTTTTTCAGCCTGAAGCTAACGTCCGCTTGCAAAGTTTATCTAGCAATAACAGCTGCCTTGATGTTAACCGAAACAACGCTGCCGCTGGAACCCAAGTTATTGCTTATACCTGTCATGGCCAAAGAAACCAGATGTGGGGACTGGATAACCAGGAACGGTATCGCTCAAGAATTCATGATAATCGTTGTTTAAATGTCAATTATAAAGGTGAGTTGACTATCGAAAGCTGCACGACTGCATTATCTCAAAAATGGTTTTGGGATGGCGACTTGCTTAAAACGCGCCGCCCAGAATTTTCTGGCTACAGCATTCAGGATAATGGATTAATAAACACTGCTACTGTAACCAAATCATCAGATAAAAGTAGCTGGTCACCTTACTTGAAAGAGTTTGAATAGCTGAAATATGTAGCCAGCGCTCATGCGCTGGCTATTAAAAAATGAGGCGAACCTTAATGAAAAAAATCAATGTTGTACTAATGGCTACACAACGATAATATCGATCTTGCTTTTGCAGGTCACTGAATCAGCCAGGGTTATTGAAAAGTATTTTTTTTCATGACGATTTTTAGGGATGTTTTTAAAGGATGTTAATAGGAAGGCTATCGTGCTGTATTTAACTCTGAAACAATTGCATATTGCTTTTGCCGTGACCAGTATTGGTTTATTTGCGCTGAGATGGTTGGTTTCTTTGAGCGTTCGGCGTTGGTTGCAGCATCCGTTTTTCAGAGTATTACCCCACCTGATTGATACTTTACTATTAGCTTTTGCGATAGCGCTATGCCTGATATTGCAGCAATACCCGATTGCACAAGACTGGTTGACGGCTAAGGTTGTCGCTTTGGTGGTTTATGTATTACTGGGTTATGTTGCGATTAAAGGCGGTAAAAATTTCACTCAACGCTTTATCGCAGGCATCGCATCACTTGTCGTAGCTGGATATATTGTTGGTGTAGCGATTTATCATAATCCATGGTCATGGGCAGTGAATTATCTAAATTAGCTTTAAAATCTTGTTCGAAAACAAAAAAAACCAGCAGCTGCTGGTTTTTTTATAAGTTTTAATTCGTCTTAACAGTTTGCCAATGCTGCCATTGCTGCATCATAATCTGGCTCGTCGACAACTTCTTTTACCAGTTCGCTGTGAACAATATTATGCTGAGCATCTAAAACCAGTACTGCTCTTGCGTACAATCCGTTTAAAGGACCACTTTCCATTAGCACGCCATAGTTTTCTTTTAAGCTATGGTGACGGAAATCTGAGGCAGTGATTGCATTCTCAACACCTTCGCTGGCACAAAAACGGCTGAAAGCAAAAGGTAGATCTAAAGATGCAAACAAAAGCACCGTATTATCTGCTGAGGCCATTTTTTGGCTAAAGGTTTTTAACTGTAAAGCACAGACAGCGGTATCAACACTTGGGAAAATATTGAAGATAACTCGCTTGCCTTTTAAATCGGCCAGAGAGAGTTCAGATAGATCACCGGCGACCAAGGTAAAATCAGGTGCAGGTTGCCCAACAGCAGGAAAATCGCCATGGGTTGTGACAGGATTGCTTTTGAAAGTTAGGTTAGCCATTTGCGATCACTCCTGAAGTGATTAGTATTCGAGTATAAATTCAAGCCCCCTATCGTGACTCGCAAAGCTAAGTGAAGTTCCACATGGCAAGTGCGATTATCGTGATTGGGTAATAATAAAATTTTCATAAAACCCCAAGCAAAACTGGGTTACTAGCTGTTTTTCGCTGATATTGCTCGGACTGCATTTCTATCAGACGGCTATGGGTTCGTTGGAATTCAAATTCTAAACCGCCTGAACAGTAGAGCCGTTCTAAAGCGACTTCAGCACTAATCACCAGTTGAATATTTTGGTCGTAAAGCTCATCGACTAGGCTAATCAACCTTCTTGCTTCGTCATCCATTCTGGCGGCTATAAAAGGACGGTCAGCTACTTTGGCAATCATGTCAATTGCATCTTCGGTGCCCCGAGCGACTTTCTTTTCACGTAATTCTCCGCCTAAAACCGGAATGCCGCTAATGTAGATAATCTTAAATTTTTCTGCGAGTGCAATATAGTCATTTTGACTTCTGGGGCCGCTACATAGTGCCATAAAATCAAACCAAATCGCATGTGGGGTGATTATTTCAGCGCTAATGCTTCTGCCTTCAATTTGAATCGTTTGTTGGTATTGTATGGTGCCTTTATCAATTTCCGATGCATGGAAATTAAAAAACTGTCGTTGCATTAATGGCTGTTGAACACTCAGAAAGTAGCTAGAATATTGAGTGCTTAATGAAAGTGCTTCCGGCAGTTTATTCACTCGGTGGTCAATTGCACCATCAAGATAAAGCACGTTCATTTCGGATTGAATTAATTCAATTGCCGGCAGGAACCGTTCTCTTTGCAATCCATTTCGATAAAGCAATTCTGGTTTGACATTGGAAGTACATATAATGGTTACGCCAAACTGAAAAAAGTAATCTAACAGCCGACCTAAAATCATCGCGTCGGCAATGTCTGAAACAAAAAATTCATCTAAGCAAAGCAGCTGGTGTTTTTTCGAGAATGATTTTGCTAAATATTTTAAAGGATCAGGTTTTCCTTGTAGCGTTTTTAGCTGTGCGTGAATCGATTTCATAAAACGATAATAATGTAATCGAACCGATCGGCGAGGCGCGGTTTTATGGTCTGTTTGCTTGTTTTCAGCTGCTGAAACAGATTGATAAAAGCAATCCATCAGCCAAGTTTTGCCACGACCCACTGGTCCCCAAATATATAAAGGCTGGCAAGCCAGTTGCGGTTTGCGCCACCGTGCTAAAAGAGAAGCGCTGTTGTTTTGTTCAAGCTGTTGATAACAGGTCTGAAGCGCTATTAGAGTCTGCTGTTGTGCTGGGTCAGATGCAAAGCCAGCCTGGGCAGTCGCCGCTTGATAGCGCTGCACAGGGGATAATATGGAGCAAGGTTGTTGGGGCATAAAAAGCATTGCTTAAGTAAAGTGGCGCAGTCAGGTTAACGGAAACAGTTGTGAGCTTCTAATATTATGAGAATTATAGGGTAAAGGAATGCCGTATGTGGTTTGTGGTTTTCGATTTAGATGAGACATTGATTTGTTGCGAGCATCGGTTGAGTCGTTTGACAGAAGTCCAGGCTGAAAATGTAGATGAACGCATTCGGATGTTGTCACCTTCCCAGCAAGATGATTCCAATCTGAGATATTGGATAGCTTTGTATCGTAAAGAGCATGGAATGTTGTTTTTAGCCTTAGCAGAATCTATTCGTAAAGGTGATGCGATCTTTTTTATAATAACTGCTGGTGAATATCTCCAGAGCCAAACTTGTATGATATTAGAATTGATGTTTGGTTTCGGCGATCCGGAAATTGAATATCTATTTTCTCGAGCTAATGTTGTGAATAGACGTATGTTGCTAGATTTATATGCAGAAGATAAAAGTAAATTGACAGCTGAAAATTTTGCTAATGCTAAGGCAAGAGCAATGAAATCATTTATGCTTTTATATAATGTTTTGTTTAAAGTTTCTGGTGAATCAAATCTCATTACTACTAGTGACGTAGTGTTTGTTGATGATAATGTATTAAATAGAGAATGTGCGAAGGGTTTTGGATTTAGGTCAATTGATCCTACAAAGAATAATTATTGCAAAAATATATATAAACTAACTTCATTAATAAAGTTGTCTTGTCGTAAGTAAGGATTAATTAGTCGTTGATTTAGAAACTCGGAAATTTAAAATTATCTCAGGCCTTGTAGATTTGATGAGGCCGAAAGTGTTCTATATATTTCGGAATTTCCTACTTTCGTGTGAGTCATGTAGCGAAATCAAACATCTAACGATACGCTCCAAAGCTGTCTGATTGCGCCGAAGGATTATAAAACCTACATGTGGTACAATGTTCGGTGCTTCGGGAAACAGGATGTTTATTATATTTTATGAACCTTGGTATATTTAAATGTATCAAGAAATAGTGAATGCTATCGTAGAAAAAACATTGATAGATAAACAAACGTAATTATTTACACATGAACCATAAGCGCGGGCTTTTCTGCTCATTGGTCGAAAAAATGCATGTTAGCCAAACAAACCGAAGAAATGATTATTTCACATTAATCCAAGTTGAAAAAAGGCTATATTTCCGATATTGATTTAAGTTGCTAAACGATTTCTTGAGTTAGCAGGTGATTACTCTGTCGGTGGATTAAATCTTGTAGTGTTTGATTCGCTGACAGCAAGCTGTAGCTTTTAACGGGAATGTAATTGTTGGGTAACGTTGGGTAATAGCCTTGAGATTGCAGGCTTAGCGCTATCTCTTTTGAAAGGTTGTCTAATAATATTTGACTAATTAGAATTTCTCCGCCGCGAGTCGCCCGACATAAACGTCCTGCATATTTTAATTCATCACCGGCCAGTGAAAAATGTGCGCTGGCTTCTGAAGTGAGTGTACCAACTAACACATGGCCACTGTGTAGAGACATTTGAATGCATTGGCTAGCTTGAGCGCTTTGGATTTGTAGTTCACGAATTAATAATGCGCAACTTAATGCGTGTTTGGCATGGTAATCATCTGCTTGAATTAATCCAAAAGAAATAACAGCCCCGCCATTATTGTGAACATTCATACTGCCATCATAGAGCTTTGCCGCATGTTTTAATTGTTGCTGTAATCGGCTTGAGCCTTGGTTGGGATAAATTTGAATATATAAAATACTGCCGAAAGATGTATGGCAGTTAAAGTCCAGCGGTGAGAAGGCGCGCATTGCTTCACTGTACAGCGGGTCAGGAAGAATTTTTTGCAGGGTTTCGGCGACATCCTTCTGGGGCAGCAGCCCTTGGCCCATTCGACTGAATGACTGGCACAACTGGTCAAGGTCGGCAGGTTGCAGCTGAAGGCTTTGTTGGTCGACATTTTGTCTTGCATCATGCAATAGCCACAGCAATAGTCCGCAAGTTGCACTGCAAACAGAAATTAATGAGATTAATAAAAGCCTAGCGTTGTAGCTTAAGTCGGCAACAGGCAGTCCCATAATCACCAAGCCAATCAGCATTAAACTGCTGCAAATTAGCGTAATAAAAATAAGGCGAGGGAATCGGTAACTTGAAATAAAAGAGGTCATAACTTAAACCAGCAACAATACTGGCTTAAGTATGGCTTAGCTTGCCGAGGCTGCCAGCATTGCTGGCGATTTGTTATTAGTTTTCGTCGAAGTCATAATCGAGTTGTTGGTGCGGTGGCTGCAGGTAGTAACCCTGTATGTAGTTGACTCCGTACTGCCATAGCTGTGCTAAGGTACTGGCATCTTCAACCTGTGGAATTACCGACGCACATTCAGATGAATGAACTTGATCAAGCAACGAACGGAATCGATCCTTGCTGCCTTTTTCATCACCAAGCTGGCGAGTAAATTCGCCGTGGAATTTAACGAAATCGACATCCATATGTTTCAGAATTGCTTTAGGATCTTCTGACAAACCAAAATGGTTTAAAGCGGTTTTGAAACCATACTGCCTGAGTTGCAAGTTAAGCGTTCTGGCTTTGGAAAGCTGCTTAGCAACTTCTTCTTCATTAAATTGGAATACCAGACTTCGCGGCGGAATTTCCAATGTATTGGTAAGCTGTTGGGCTTTTTCAGCTAGTACTGGTGAGTTGTATGACTGGCCACTGACAATCATAAACAATCGTATTTGACGGCCTTTATCTTGCTCTTTTTTCAGCTGGTGGCACAGTTTTTCTAATATCCACAAATCAAGCTGATCGCAAATACCCGCCTTGATTGCGGTGGGAAAAAAATTGCCGGGAGACACCATGTCGCCTTCTGGATTTTTTAATCGTAAATACGCTTCGTAAGTTTCGGCAGGTGTGCCATGTAAGCTTACGATGGGTTGATAATTGAGGAACATATCCTGATTAGTCATGGCATCAAAAATCATTTGAACCATTGCAGGGTCTACATCGTTATTATCAGAAGCGATAGGTTTGTGTGCGAGAATTTCTATTGGTGTTTTCTTTTCAATCGATAACTTTAATGCTTGCCCTGCATGCTTAGTTAATTCCACGACATTTTTGGCGCTACTTAAAGAAACCATGCCAAAATGTGCATTTACGGTTAGCGTTGTATCGCCGGTATCTATCAGTAGCTCATCAGCCTTTTCATATAATTTACAGAAAAGCTCTGTAACAGATTCCCTATTTTCGTTAGGAATAAGAACAATTAAATGACCATCATTTAATCGACAAAATTCATATTCATGTGGTAATTCTTGATCTAATAAATTTTGCAGCGCGTGCAATTGATGGTCTGCTGCTAATTCGCCATATTTTTCTCTGACATCTTCAATTTGATCTGGGCTGGTTAATACAATCCAACCTGTTGGGTTTCTTTCTAATAGTGTTTCAAGTTTTTCCAGAAAATTATTTTTATGTTGGCAACGGCCATCATCTAATAAATCGTGGGATATTAAACTAGAATTGCCGGTTTGTAATTGCAATTGAATGCAAGATTCACTTTCAAAAACACTACTTGAAAAAGTAATTTCACTGAGAAAATTACGACTGCCATCTGCCGAGTGCATCATAAAGGTTTCTGAAACTTGCAGCTGTTGATCCGGGTGGCGCAAATGTTCCGCTAATCTTTTCTGGTCTTCGCGAGCAACTAAATCCATTACTGGCAAACAGGTCAGTTCTTCAATATCTTCAATGCCAAATAGTTCGCAGTAAGTATTATTGGCGTGAATATGCATCCCATCGGTTAAATAGGAAATTGCTAAAGAAGAATTGCTGAGAAGTTGTTCACATCTGGCTTCAGCTTCATTGGCTCGGACATGTTCTGTTTGGCAGAGGCGTCTGACACGAAGGTTTTCAAACTCGCGGCGAACAACTTGTTTTAAATGCTCTGATTGTTGTAAAGAGATGCAGTCACTGATGCCTTGCTCTAGCTGTTGAGCGAGCAGGGGTAAGTCTGGCTGATTATCAGTTAGCCACAGTATTGCTACATCGGATTGATAGCTAAAAATAGTCTGTATTGCCTGTTCTTGAGCGAGGTGCTCTAGATTTTCAGATGCAATACAAACATCCCATTGGCTGCCTTGTAACGACTTTTCTAATCCGGAAAGGTTATCGATTCGTTCACTACGAATACCAAAACCCGCCTCTCGAAGGAGGCGGATTACTGACTGTGACCTTTGCGAGTTGTCGTCCAGCAATAATAGGTAAAGTGTTTCCAGGTTACTTCTCGGCATCCTTCGCCGGTACTCCTTAGACCAATTGCACTAGATCAACGTCCATACCGAAGCAAACTCATCGGAGTCTGTATCTGCATCATTACCAGCTGAAGATGCGCTGGTTGAATTGAGTTGATCCAGCTGATTAAACTCGAATTGATTGTAGCTGGTTGTGCAGGAGACTAACCGTGTCAAACGCGCAGTTACCACACCTTCTTCGGTATCAACTTCAATAATGTCGTTGACCTTGTAAGGAAGTGATGGAGTTAACAAGGTTGCAGGTTGTCTTACTGCTGCCAGTTCAGGTAAAAGCAAGCCTCTCAGACTTTCTCTGTGATCTTTTTTAGGCAGGCTGAGTTTGACGGTTTGCGCTGCAGGTGCAAGAAGTTGAACACCAAATTCAACAGACAATTGTCCGTTTCTTCGAACCCAGCGAATTGCACCAATATTCCATTGCTCTGACTGCTCTTCTTTTTCGTTCTGCATCACCACCAGTTCGCCCGCTTGAAGTTGGCGAGGTACGGTGCCTTCCAGTTGTAGGCAGAATCCACCAGGAGAGAGGTTCTTTAAACGACCTTTCTGCTGGTTATAAGCACTACGAATAGATTGGAAATTGGCGGTTGGCGCAGCTTGTTCTTTTACCGGCGTATCTAGCGCAGTTAAATGAAGCTCGGACACTTCTTTAGAACTACGGTGAGACACCGCATCCCAAATATCAGCGCTGGTGGCTTCTTTCTTTTCTTCTTTTATAAAACGATTTTTACTCGCCTGGGCATAAATATCGTTAGCATGTGGTTCATAACCTTCAATGGTGACATTGGATAAACTAGAGGTTTTCCAGCTTTCAATTTTTACCTTGCCGCCTTTAACCGTCTCGGGTTTTTCAGAGATTTCAGGTTGCTGATCTTCGCCGCTCATGAAAAAGTGGGAAGAGGCTAGGCCAACACAAATTTGTAACATGCCATCTGATTGGGTTCGGCTAAAGGAGCGGGTAGATGTGCTACCCCAGCAGCGAATTAAATGGCGTAATAATAATTGAGTGCTGCGATTGGTAGCATTAGATGCTACTTCCGGTTTTCTGAGGACATCCTGTAGATAAGCAACCAGCTCCGTAGTGTCCAGAGCTAGCAATTGGAAAGGCTCGCTTTCTGTAGAAATCATATGCCGATAAACCGGGCCTTGATCCTCGGCGCAATCAATCAGAAATAATGTTTCATCAGAAATATTTTCCTGAATTTTGGCAAATTTAGACCATTCTGAAAGCTCGTGGCTTAGGCGACTAATGTCGGTTTGGCGCATTTGAAACGTATTCGCGGCACCCATTAATAGTGCTTTCAGATAAATTTCATTGATGGTATCTGTGCCTTTCAAGCCCTCAATCTGACGGGTGTGTAATCCGTTTGCCCGAGCAAAGCTGTAAATGCGGTGGATTTCTAACCATACCAACTTAGGGGCTGAGGAATAAAGCTTGAAGTGATGTAGCAATAGCAAGCGGGAATAATCGAGTGCACGTTCAGTTGCGGTGGCCAGCTGCTGAACATTGAACCGTCCACCGGTTTTTAAGGTTGCCTCAATTACCGACTTATAACCTAAGGTCATTTCCTGAAGCAGCGCTGCAGCCAAGGCGGCAATTTTGCGTTTCTTTTCATTAAGGACAATTGGCTGGCCAATGTAATGCTGTTGCAAGCTCCCGCAAATACCATTCAACTTTTCGCGCAATAATTCTAATGCAGCAAAACGTTTCGCTGGATCAAAAATGGTGCGATTGGTTTGAGTTAAAAATTCATAAATTGCCTTTGCGCTCTGTCCGGTATTCGCCAGTGGTAGGGAATCTAGCCAGGCGTTCATGGCTGCCGGTTTTATATCCGGTGTTGAACTGCTACTGGGCTGCTGCGGTGGCAGTGTAACCCCGACGGTGCCTGATGCATTGCTCACTGGACGTTCCCTTTGTCTCTTAGAATTAGCTGATTCTAACCCAATGAAAGCGAAAGGGAACAGCCCCTGATCCTCTTGGCGCAGATTCAATACTTTTAAGGCTGAGGTTATAAGTTGAGATCTATGGGTAGTTTGGAAGTGACCCCTGCTACCTCGCGCACCAACTTTGGTACCAGAAACCCTGGCAGCTTTTCAAGTAGTTGATGCATAAGATTTATTGCATTGGTTTGCGATACTTCAAAGTGTCCCGCGCCGGCAACTTTATCTAGAAGGTGCAAGTAATAGGGTTGTACCGATACATTAAATAAAGTTTCACTTAATTGGCATAACTGCTCACTAGAATCATTAACCCCTTTTAATAAAACAGTCTGATTAAGTAATAAAACCCCTGCGCGCTTTAATCTTTCGCAAGCATCTGTCAGGTCCTGATTGATTTCATTGGCATGATTAATGTGTAAAACCATCACGGGTTTTAATCGGCTATGGCCAATCCATTGCAGTAATGAGTCGTTGATTCTATCTGGAATCATCACAGGAAAACGGCTGTGAATTCGTAAGCGTTTTAAGTGTGGAATTTGATCCAATCGCGATGAAATGTCGCTCAATAGACGGTCGGGAGCTGACAGTGGATCACCGCCGCTTAAAATAACTTCATTAATTTCAGGATGCTGCTCAATATATTTAAGGCATTTCTCGATGCCCTGCTTACCCATTTGCTGTTGTTGATAAGGGAAGTGGCGACGGAAGCAATAGCGGCAATGCACTGGGCAAGCACCAGTGACCACCAATAGAACTCGTGACGGATACTTGTGAAGCAACCCAGATGGCGTCGATTGGTGTTGTTCATCTAGTGGGTCATTGCTGAAACCGGGAAAATGCTCAAGTTCAGCAAGATCCGGTAACACCTGCTTTAATAGTGGATCAGAGAGATTGCCGGGCTGAATTCTCTGTAGGAAATTATCTGGAACACGCAATGGAAAGCCGCTGGAGGCTTTTTCTAGTTGGCCGATCATTTCAACGGGTAGTTGTAGCCGTTCAACCAATTCCGATGCGCTGATTGCAGATTGCTTGAGCTGTTGCTGCCAGGTGGCCTGCAAACTTGAGTGACTTCGAGGTATCATAAGTCCTTTTGATTAATTGCGGGCAGCTGGAGCTGCATTTTCAGCAGGCGCCGCCGTAAAACAACTGACGGGTAACAATAATGGCGAACTATAGCACTAGCGAATTCCGTGGTGGCTTGAAGATCATGATCGACGGAGATCCTTGCAGCATCATCGAGAATGAATTCGTTAAGCCAGGCAAAGGACAAGCATTCAGCCGGGTTAAAATTCGTAACCTGAAAACTGGCCGTGTGGTAGAGCGTACGTTTAAATCTGGTGAATCGGTAGAAGCTGCCGATGTCATTGAAACAGATATGCAATATTTGTACAGCGATGGTGAGTTCTGGCACTTTATGACGCCAGAAACATTTGAACAATATCAGGCAGACGAAGCAGCAGTAGGCGATAACATCAAGTGGCTGAAAGAAGAAGACACTTGTGAAGTGACCTTGTGGAATGGTACGCCAATCCTGATCACGCCACCTAACTTCGTCGTTCTGGAAGTTACCGATACTGACCCGGGCCTGAAAGGCGATACTTCAGGTGGTGGTGGTAAGCCAGCAACTATGAGTACTGGCGCTGTGATTCGAGTGCCTTTGTTTATTCAAATTGGTGAGCAATTAAAAGTAGACACTCGTTGCGGTGAATATGTATCTCGCGCTAAAGACTAGATCTTAATCAGACCATCAAAAACCTGATGAGTTGATCGACTTTAGTGAAAACGCCTCGTAAATTTTACGGGGCGTTTTTTATGGATTTTATAGTTTATCGATTTTTAAAAATGATCTTCGAAAAATAATTAAAGCGATCCGGTCGAACCATTAAAAATAGATTGATAATGAATTATCAGGCTCGATATCAAAACGATAATTTTGGGATGTTTTTTAACAAATGTCATGAAATAGTATGTTAGGACTGACCACTTTTAACTTTTATATGGTTGTGTGTAGTTATGCGGCTGTAGATTGAAATAAAGTTGCATTAATTATTGCCATTGCTTGACGCTATCATTATAATTTGCGCCGAACCAAGGCCGGAACTTCAGAGTCCGGTACTTATTCTGTATGACTCCTTATATTTTTAAATTAAAGACCATTGGCCTGGTGTAGAAATTAAATTTCGCGCCCGCTGGCTGTGGCATGCTATTGGAAAAACAAAAATGGATATGATCACCTTGATTGGCCTAGGTGCAGCTTTTTGCACCACTGCAGCTTTTATTCCTCAAGTTCTGCAGATTTTGAAAACCGGTAATGTTGATGGCATTTCTTTAGGCATGTACTCCATCTTTACTTTAGGTGTGGCTATGTGGTTTAGCTATGGAATTATGCTGAATAACATGCCAATGATTTTGGCTAATCTGGTGACTTTGGCTTTGGCGGGTTCGGTATTATTTTTAACCGTGCGTAGCAGAATGGCCGCCAGAAAAGTGATTGATATTGTCGAGCCTGCAGCTTGTGCTCTGGATATGAATATTTCAGAAGTAATGGTGCCAGAGTGTGTCGCCAATGATGCAACGCTGTTCGAAAAAGATATGAAAAAAATGGCTGCGTAATTTTTTATTTAGCTTTTTAATTGATTGCGTTAGTTGATAGAGCGAAGCCGGTTGAGTGATTGCAATAATCGAGCAACCCAATGCCAGCGACTAACAATCAAAGCGCTAAATATAAGTGTACAGCCGAAAAACTGTGACCATGTCATGGTTTCAGAAAACCAGAAGGCCGCCGCTAAGGCGGTCCAAACTGGCTCTAAAATCATAATTAATGCTGCATGGCTCGCTGGTGCCAGACTTTGTCCATAAGTCTGCAAGGTAAAACGCAGGCTAGTTGCTAGCAAAATACTCGCCAATAACCAACCGACAATTTCATTCTCAATCGATATTGGCCATGGCTCAATAAATGCCGACACGCTAATGGCACTTATTCCAACCACTAGCAGCTGGATGCCAGTTAAAACACTGGCAGATATTCCGCTAGCTAAATGGCTGATTAAGGTAAAGTGCAGTGCGAATAAAATAGCGGCAGCTAAATACCACAACTGGCCAGGGTCTGCAGAAATACCTGACTGTAAAGATAATAACGCTAAGCCGCTGATTGCGACGGGTATTGAAATCCAAGTGGCCCTTGGGATTTTGTTAGAAAAAATGGCCCAAGATAAAAGGGGCACTAATAAAATGCCGAGGCTGGTGATAAACGCCCCCGTCGCCATATGCTTGCCTTGATCTAATCCATGAATCCAGCACAGTAATGCACCCGCCATTACAAAAGCTGTGGCCAATGATTTTTTAAATTGCGTTTTATTTAATTTAGAAAATAACTGGCGGCCATTGCCAACCAATAACAAAAGCCCCGCCGATGAAAAGCGAATGCCAATAAACAGCAGCGGTGCTAAACCGTTGAGTGCTTCCTTGGAGAAAATCCAGCCAGCTGCCGCCAGTAAAGTGACTAGCAATAACACCAAATCTGCTTTGGCGTGGCTATCTGTTTGCGGCATGGCAGAGGCTTGGGTTTTGCTCATCTCAGGTTTAGCTCAGTAAAAAATCTGCGCTCATATATAACAGAGTTATCCCGCCGAGACAGCTACGGCCAAATAAGTAAATTGCGATATAATCACTCGCAGTGACAGTTTTAGTTTTGAGAAGAAAATGGATTGGCAGCCAGGCATATCGGTTAACTATTTGAAAGCAAGAGCAAAGCTACTGGGGCAGATCCGTGGTTTTTTTGCCCAGCGTGAAGTGATGGAAGTAGAGACGCCGCTATTAATGGGTGCGCCGGTGACTGACCCTTGGTTGCAAGCGTTGTCGGTTAAAAATCATCGGTTAGCGGCTGCGCCCGATGTAATGTGGCTGCAAACTTCACCTGAATACGCCATGAAACGCCTGTTAGCGGCAGGCAGTGGTGCTATTTATCAAATCTGTAAAGCATTTCGTGATGATGAATCTGGGCGAAAGCATAATCATGAATTCACCATGCTGGAGTGGTATCGGCCTGATTTTAGTTTGGTGCAATTGATGGATGAAACCGACCAGTTGTTGCAATTGACATTGAATTGTCAGTCAGCTGAACGAGTGAGTTATCAACAGCTGTTTATCGACCAGCTTTCAATCGATCCGTTAACGGCAACAACTCAACAACTACAGCGGGCGGCGTTAGTGACTGGCATGCAAGGGCCGGATGATTTAGATGTTGATGGTTGGCTGCAGCTATTAATGGGCTGTGTCATCGAGCCAAAACTGGGCCATGACCGGCCATTGATTGTTTATGGTTTTCCGCCAAGTCAGTCTGCTCTGGCCAAGGTAGAAAATGGCGTAGCTAGTCGCTTTGAGGTTTATTGCAAAGGGGTTGAGCTGGCTAATGCCTACCATGAGCTGACCGATGCAATTGAGCAAAGAAGTCGGGCCGAGCAAGATTTAGTAAAACGCAGTGAGCTTGGTTTGCCGATGGTGCCAATAGATGAAAAGCTATTGGCGGCTGTAGAGGCGGGTCTTCCCGATTGTTCTGGTATTGCTTTAGGTGTTGATCGCTTGTTGATGCTGGTGACGGATGAAGCAGATTTAAGAAAATTGATTAGTTTCGATGCTAGTCGAATTTAATATGCTGAAAGAAATTATCAGATAATCGGGCGTATTGAGTATCGGATCAGAAAAAAAATATCTCAGCTTGTGCTTAACTTTAACTAGTCGCAATCGATAGCAAAATGCATGAGAATTTTAAATGTTTAATGTGTCACGTTTCATTGTGACAGGGACAGTTGCTTTATTATTAGTTTTTTTTATTCTTCTTTACTTGCCTGTGCATGGTCTCGCCCAGCGTTATGCCGAATCTAATCAATTTAAAACGGATCAAACTGCCAGCAGCAGTCAGCCAAGCATTGCGGCTAGTTTAATTAGTGCTGCAGCTGAGCAGCCAATGTTAAAATCATTACTTACTGCGCCGCCAAGTCTTAGCTTATCTCCTGAAACACCTTCTAATTATCCTGGCTTACATTCCCTAGATGGTTCTTTGTTTTTAGATGAGAACTTAGCTGTGTCTTATCTCGATCTTGACCAACAGTTTTATCAATTCCCAGAAGCAGGTGAGCGCTCTGAGCTTGAACCAGAAGTCTATTTAGATATGCTGAGGGTTTTTGGTACCGATAAGCGCTATACCCGATATCAGTTTTCAGATGGTAGTGAATTAGTGGTGACTAAAGATCATGCAGTGAGTGTTCAAGTATTAACCGTAGATGCTTCTGGTCGCTACCAAATGGATGAATATACTCAGCCGCCAAAGTTTTAAAATTAAGCCTAAACACACCGACTCAACACACCAGTGTTCTGCATGGATGCTTGAACTGATTTAATTACATCAGGTATTTCAAGCCATGAAGTCTTTAATATTAGCTAGCTTTTTAACTATTTTTATTTCGCCATTGCTTCAGGCGGAAAATTCGATGAAAATTCATCAAGAAATTTCTTTAAACAGCTGGTTTTATTCAAGTGATGCTAAAGGTACCGGCTTTCGCGATTTAACTCCGGTAGCGCCAGTGGGCGGTAACTTGGAAATAACACTCGGCGCACAGCGGCTAAATGCAGTTGCAACCGCATTAGAGACCTGGAAGCGTTATTTGCATGTGCAGCAAGGGCTGGGTGTATTTGTTAAGTTTGATAAAACTGCTTGTAGCAGTAAACAGGGGATTTTAGCCCATGCAGGTCCATGGTCAGAATATCGTAACTTTGAACAAGCACCTTTGAAGGAAACGTTTTATCCAATAGCGCTAGCAAATGAACTAAGCGGGCGGCAAATTTCAGAGGCGCCTGAAATTATGGTTTCATTTAATTTAATGCTGGGTACTAAAAATTGTTTATCTGATGTTGTTTGGTATTACGGGCTAGATGAAAAAATACCCAAGGGTACTATTAGTTTTTATCAAGTTGCGTTGCATGAGATTGGCCGAGGGTTAGGGTTTTCTGCCAATATTCGAGTAAATGAAAGCTTGGCCGCCGACGGTGGTTGATGTTTTTAAAATAAAAAAAGCGCTGCCAAAAGTTAATCCTTAACTTTGACAGCGCTTGCGTTTTAGCCCAAAGGCTTGCAGCGAGAGAAAAATCACCCGTCGTGATTTTATCTTTTAAAATGGTCTATTCAATTACTGAAAATGCCGGGTAACAAAAGCATGAATCAGTTTAATGAAATCTTTTTCGGCCAGTTTGGCGCATCCCAATGTTTGCTGGTGTGACAATTTGGTTTTGCCAAGGCCTTCAGCCATATTAGTGATTGCTGAAACAGCCAAAACAGGTAGCCCGCAATGGGCTGCTGAAATTACTTCTGGAACCACCGACATGCCCACTACATTGCCGCCAATCATTTGCATCATGCGAATTTCTGCTGCGGTTTCAAAACACGGGCCTGGATAGGAAACAAAAACGCCACGATTTAAATGAATATTTTCTGCCTTAGCAATTGAGGCCAGCTCACTTCTTAAGTCAGCGTCATAGGCATTGGCCAAGCTGAAAAAGCGCTCGCCATATTCGTCGTCGTTAGGGCCAACCATCGGCGTTTCCGGCATGGTGTTAATGTGATCTTCCAGCATCACCAGAGAGCCGACATCAATTCGTTCCGGGCTTAATGAGCCAGCAGCATTGGTAACAAATAACATCTCGCAACCCAGCAATTTCATAGTACGAACCGCTGGAGTCATGACTTTCATGCCTTTGCCTTCATAGAAATGCCCGCGGCCTTTCATGCAAACCACTTCAATGCCATTTAGTTTGCCTAGCACCAGTTCACCACTATGGCCCCGGATATTACTTTGTGGAAAACCAGCCAGCTCTGAATAAGGAATTTCGGTTTTCTCGGTGAGCTGGTCTGCAATTACGCCAAGGCCTGAGCCGAGTATCATGCCGCATCTTGGGTTAAAGTCAGGGCGATAACTGCGGATGATTTGTAAAGCTCGCTTTGGCTCATCGAGGGTCATTGAAAGATCCAAATAATAATGGGGTACCCGAGCCACTATAGGTAGGATTGGTGGTGGCCGATATCGGTTTATTCAGCTCGACCGTTCGGAAAATCCGAACAAGTTTTACAGGATCTACAGGAGGTGTTGGATGAACCATTTGCTAACCAGTGGGCGGATTAGTTTCAAAATGCTGCGGTATTTTGAAGCGGCGGCCAGCTATGAGCACCTAGGGCGGGCTGCGGAGTCGTTGAATATTTCCAAATCAGCGCTCAGTGGCCAGATTAAAGATCTGGAGCAAGCGCTAGAATTCCCGTTGTTCAATCGGCACAACAACCGAATTACTCTGACTGAAGCGGGTCGGCTAATGAAAGTTGAAGCCGGGCAGATGTTGGAGCAAATGAGTCAGGCATTGGATCGAGTAATTCAGGCAGGAAAAAGTGAACAGCAAACGCTGAATATCGGTATTGTCAGCTCAGCCCTATGGCACAGATTATTTGAGCTACTGGGGCAGTTTCGAAAGCAGTATCCGACGCTGTTAATCAATTTTGTTGAATTAGCGCCTAACGAGCAAAGAAAGGCTTTGATCGACAGAAGCATCGACATTGGATTTAGTCGTTCAGGTGATGTCCATAAAATGTTGCCTTTTCAGGCAAAAATCGCCTTCAAAGATTTTTTGTGTGCCGCTGTGCCAGCGAACCATGTTTTGGCTAATGAATCAGAATTATCGCTTAGCCAGTTAAAGGATCTGGATATGGTGCAGTTTGATCATCACCGTTCAGGTACGGCGGAGCTGATTCATCAAAAATGTCTCAAGCAGGGCTTCAGGCCGCGAGTGAGGTATAAAGCGGTCGAACCACAAACTATGATGGCATTTGTCTCTGCAGGTCAGGCAATTTCGATTGTGCCACAATGTTTTAGTTCTCAGCCTTGGAAACAGGTAGTGTTTATTCCTTTAAAAGAAAAAATACCGGCAGACTTATGTGTGGTATATGACCAACAGAAACAGGGCGGGGTTTTGGCTTCACTTGTCAAACTAATTGATGATTTGCAAGCAAAACCTGAAGTTGCAAGTTGAGTTTTTTATTCTCCAGATAAAAAGTTAAAATCACCGGTTTTAGCTATGAATTTTTTAAATATTAAAGATATGGTGTCGATTTTTTTCAATAGGGTGTAGCTGGGAGCGCAGGCGGCCCGCCTGCATTTAAATGCAAGAGCATTTATGTCAATGGTGTACCTTTGCACTTTGCAGGCAAGCTGCCTGGGCTCCTAGTAACGGGTCTTAGCCCCGTGTCCGGACTTCCAGTCCGTACAACGAACCCACCGGCTTTAGTCGGTGGTTGTTGAGTAAGTTTGTTTTATTAAGTTTTCTATTTGTTAAATAGTGTTTGCTAGCGAGCTCTTTTTGAATTTTCTGAATATGATTTTTAATCATCGTTAGTAATTATCTAATATTTATCCGCATACAGGTTGAACAATGAAAAATCAGCAGTCTATTTATCTGGATTATAACGCGACTACACCCGTTGCAGATGAAGTGGTTAGCGCAATGACCGACGCGTTGAAACATCGCTACGCCAATCCATCATCGCCCTATTCTGATGGGCTAGATGCTGCGAGAGCTATTTCAGCAGCCAGAGCTTCAATTGGTACTTTAATTGGTTGCAATGCCAGTGAATTACACTTTACCGGCTGTGCTACCGAGGCGAATAATCTGGCTCTGCTAGGTATTGCCAGTACTTTTACCGAGCCCCAGCATTTGATTATTAGCGCAATTGAACACCCGGCCATTATGCAGCCTGCCAAATATCTTGAGTCACGAGGTTGGCAGCTCAGCATTATTCCGGTTGATCAATATGGTTTGGTTTCAGTTGAAAATTTATTGAAAGAAGTGCGGCCAAATACCGTACTGGTCTCCATTATGTTGGCCAATAATGAAGTCGGCACCATTCAACCGATTGCAGAAATTGCTCAAGGTCTTAAGAAAAAAGATAAAAATATTTTACTGCATACCGATGCCGCGCAGGCAGTAGGAAAGATTCCGGCTGATGTGAATAAACTGGGCGTTGACCTGCTGACATTGGCTGGGCATAAGTTTTATGCCAGTAAAGGGATCGGTGCGTTATATGTCCGCCAAGGGCTCAAAATAAACAATGTTTTGCATGGTGCCGGGCACGAAGCAGGTTTACGGCCAGGTACTGAAAATACTCCAGCAATTATCGGCATGGGTGTCGCGGCTGACCTTGCAGTTTATCGATTGGCACAAACTGAAAATACTTTGCAGCAACGTACTGATCAGTTGAACCAGCTATTACTCAAAGCCATTCCAGGCTTGCGGCTAAATGGTCACCCTGAACTGCGGTTGCCCAATACATTGAATGTGTCTTTCCCCGGTGTGATCGGCCAGCAACTACTCAATGCTACTGAAGGGCAGATACTGGCATCGGTTGGTTCCGCCTGTCATGCCAGCTCCGACAAACCCAGCGGCGTATTAGGTGCAATGAACCTGGATAACCAACGTGCTGCCGGCGCAGTGCGTATTTCTACCGGTTGGAACACTAGCGAGCAGGAAATCGAAAAGGCCGCAGAGGTGTTGATTAAAGCTTGGGGGGAGTTGGTGTAGCTTAGAAATGTTTTAATTGCTGGTTTTGTAAGCAGAAATTATTTAAAAACGAAGCTATTAAGAATCGAGAGAGAAAAAAAGAAGTCTGCTGCAGAGGCAAGAACAACAGCGGAAGATAGAACGGGTTTAAAATGGTGGCCCCTCGCAGACTCGAACTGCGGACCAATCGATTATGAGTCGAGTGCTCTAACCAACTGAGCTAAGGGGCCGTCTAAGATTCCAGCGCGAGCGCGCTAAAACTGTTTTCAATGTAGCAGAACTATTCTAGCGCGGGAGCGCTAAAACAGCGGCGGGAATCATAACACTCCCGCCGCAGGTTTTTCAATCAGTCGATATCAAGGAAGCTGCGCAGCTGGTCGGAACGACTTGGATGACGCAATTTACGTAGTGCTTTTGCTTCGATCTGACGAATACGTTCACGGGTTACGTCGAACTGTTTGCCGACTTCTTCCAGTGTGTGGTCTGTATTCATGTCGATGCCGAAACGCATCCGCAATACCTTAGCTTCACGAGCAGTTAGACCCGCCAGGATATCGGTGGTGGCATCACGCAAACCGGTATTGGTTGCAGATTCCACTGGCGATTCCATATTAGTGTCTTCGATAAAGTCACCCAAGTGGGAGTCTTCATCATCACCAATTGGCGTTTCCATTGAGATAGGCTCTTTAGCGATTTTCAATACCTTGCGGATCTTGTCCTCAGGCATTTCCATTCGTATGCCCAACTCTTCTGGAGTCGGCTCGCGCCCCATTTCTTGCAGCATTTGCCGCGAGATACGGTTCAGCTTGTTGATGGTCTCGATCATGTGTACCGGAATACGGATAGTACGTGCCTGGTCGGCAATCGAGCGAGTGATCGCCTGACGGATCCACCAGGTAGCATAAGTCGAGAACTTGTAACCACGACGGTATTCAAACTTGTCGACCGCTTTCATCAAGCCGATATTGCCTTCCTGGATCAAGTCAAGGAACTGCAAACCACGGTTGGTGTACTTCTTGGCGATCGAGATAACCAGACGTAAGTTAGCTTCAACCATTTCTTTCTTGGCGCGACGTGCTTTCGCTTCACCAATCGACATACCACGGTTGATTTCTTTCAAGTCGCGGACAGTTAACTGGCTATCTTGCTCGAGCATTCTCAGCTTGCGCTGTAAACGAGTAACGTCGTCTCTTACGTCTTCCAGGGTAGTCGCGTATGGTTGGCCAGAATTGATTTCGTCTTCAATCCAGCTGGCATCAGTTTCTTTGCCTGGGAAGGTTTTAACAAACTGCTTGCGAGGAATCCGACCGCGGTTAACGCAGATTTTCATTATCTGGCGTTCATGGCTACGAATCTGGTCCAGAACATTGCGAATGTTGCTTGCCAGACGATCGAACTGCTTAGGCACCAGACGGAAATGTACGAAACATTCAGATAGCTCGCGGTAAGCGCTTTGCGTATCTGGGTGTACTCGACCATTTGCGGTGTCTGAAGCGACAGCAACTTCATACAATTCTTTTAATTCAGCAAAACGACCAGCAGCCATTACAGGGTCGATACCTGTTGGGCCGTCATCATCGTCTGAATCATCACCATTTTGTGCAGCTTCAGCTTTTTCCCGATTCTTAGCGGCGGCTTCTTCTGCAATCTGCGCTGGTGGACGCATTGACTGATCTTCGTCGGTGTCGACAAAGCCGGCAATCACGTCTTCGATTTTGGCTTCTTCGACCATAACCATGTCCCAAGTATCGAGCAAAAGCTTGATGGTCTTAGGATGGTTTGCCAGGGCGGCCAAAACTTGCTGGGTACCTTCTTCGATACGACGGGCAATTTTGATCTCGCCTTCACGCGTCAGCAGCTCCACTGTACCCATTTCACGCATGTACATGCGAACTGGGTCGGTGGTGCGGGAGACGTCTGATTCTACGGCAGCCAGTGCGGCGGCGGCTTCTTCAGCGGCAGCGTCATCTGTGCCAGTCGAGTCAGCCATCAACAGGTCGTCAACGTCAGGGGCGGTTTCATAAACCTTTATGCCCATGTCGTTGATCATACTGATGATGTCTTCGATCTGATCAGAATCAACGATATCTGGTGGCAAATGGTCGTTCACCTCAGCATATGTGAGGTAGCCTTGTTCTTTGCCCTTGGCAATCAGGAGCTTAAGCTGTGATTGCTGGTCTGATTGATTCATGTGGCCTCTGTTTGAATCTAGCTGCTGACGATCGGCGAAAGGGCGGATATTTTACAGAAAAAACCCTTTTAACGCTACGCCTTTAGCAATGGTGGAAACCAGGCCTGGAAGGGCAGATCCGGAACTTCCCAAATGGCTCACAATGGCTCTGATTCGGTGTCCGGCCCAGCAGAAACAGGCGATAACTGACGCTATGTAGGGTTGATTTTGTAGATTTCAACCCCTGCTAGCACGATTTTCCAAAAGCTGCTTAAGCAAAATCCGCTCATTGTCTTGTAAAGGGCGACTACGAGAGAGTTGCAATAATTGCTCAGTTTGGGCGTCCAATGCCTGCTGATGTAATTGCTGAATGGCATCTCGGAATTCGACCGAGGGGTCATTCTCAGGTAGCAATGGACTGCGCGCGCTTAGCTGCATCAATAAGGGTGCTTCAGATCTGCCGCGCCATTGTTCGATCAGGCTAGGCAGGCTAATAGCGGGTTGGTTGTGGAATTGCTGGATCAGTTCATCGAGCAATTGACAACCAGGATGCTGCAGTAGTAACTCCAGAAACTTAGTATCTGTCAGCTGTAATGCAAGCTCCGGTTTTTGAAGCAAACTTTGCAATGCGCTACGAATTGCACCGCGCGGAATCTTTACCGAGGCAGCTGGAACGCTTGGATCAAAGGCTTGCCCGGGATAATCATCCGTTGCTGGAGGTACCTCGAAATAGTGGTCTGGATAGTCCGCGTTTTGTGAACGGGTTGGTATAGCTGACTTCGATGAACCGTATTGGTCGTATTGACTGCCGCCGCGTTTGCCATATCCTAAATCGGCTGGTTTTTGCTGAATCGCACGTTCTAGTTTTTCAGTGGTGATGCCCACCATTTGTGATAATTTTTCCAGCATCAATTGCTTGAGCACCTGTCCAGGCACTTTGGCAATTAACGGTTTGGCCAGTTCACTTAAGCGTGCTCGGCCATCCATGCTGTTGATATCGGTTTGCTGCGATAGCGCTTCAAACAAGTAATCAACCAGTGAGCGGGATTGTTTAATTTCCTGCTCAAACGCTTCCTTGCCAATTTTACGCACCAAGGTATCTGGGTCTTCACCCTGATCGAGGAACATAAAGTGTGCCTGTCGGCCATCGTGTAACTCAGGCAGAATATTTTCCAGTGCTCGCCATGCGGCATTTCGACCGGCATCGTCACCATCAAAGCAAAATACCAACCGATTAACTGCACGGAATAGCTTTTTAGCATGATCACGAGTGCAGGCAGTGCCCAAGGTCGCTACGGCGCGAGGAATGCCCAGTTGAAACAGGGCGACCACGTCCATATAACCTTCAACAATCAGCAGTTCTTCTAGGCTTCGATTGGCTTTTTTAGCTTCGTAAAGCCCGTAAAGCTCGTTGCCTTTTTGAAATACAGGTGTCTCGGGTGAGTTGAGGTATTTCGGTTTGCCATCGCCGAGAATGCGACCACCAAAAGCGATCACTCGTCCGCGGTGATTACGAATGGGAAACATAATCCGGCCACGGAATCGATCATAGAAACGGTCGGTGCCTTCTTTGTTAATCACCAGCCCGGCCTGCTCCATCTGTTGGATCGAACTGTGGGGTTTGATCGCCTTAATCAGATTGTCCCAGCCTTCCAATGAATAGCCCAGTGCAAAATCCCGGGCAATTTCGCCACTCAGACCGCGCTGCTTTAAATATTCAATGCCACGCTTACCTTCGTCATGGCGAGACAGCTGCGCTTGGTAAAAACGCTTACTGAGCTCCAATGCGTTATATAACGGCTGGTGCCCTTGATCATGTTGCTGGCTGCCTTCTTCACGAGGGACTTCAAGGCCGCTTTGATGCGCTAGATCTTCAATCGCATCAACAAACTCCAGTCGCTCGTAGTCCATTAAGAAGCTCACTGCGTTGCCAGAAGCGCCGCAGCCAAAGCAATAGTAAAACTGCTTGTCTTGGATCACCGAGAAAGAAGGAGATTTTTCGTCGTGGAAAGGGCATAGGCCTGAATAGTTTTTGCCGGCTTTTTTTAACCGGACACGCGAACGAATCAGCTCAACCAGGTCGGTTCTTGCTAACAAGTCGTCAATAAAGCTTTGTGGAATTCGGCCTGCCACCGCGATCCTCGAAGGATGAACAATCGATTGAGACAAGTGCACTTAGACAATCAAGTACACCAAATAAGCTGCTGTGAAATCACTAGCGATTAGCTGATAGTGAAATCATTTGAAATTCAGCCGCTGTGAAATCATTTGAAATATAGTGTGCTGTGAAATCGCTGGGCGCAAGCATGTCAGACATTTTCAGTAGAACTAAAAAAGCCGATACCCTGGGATATCGGCTTTTAACAAACTTAATGAGCAGTTTGCTGAATCAGTTGGAAAGTCTGGCCTTAATCAGCTTGCTGACGTCACCCATATCTGCGCGACCTTCAACTTTAGCTTTTATCTGGCCCATGACCTTGCCCATATCTTGCATCGAGTTGGCGCCAGTTTTGGTGACCACCTCCTCTATAACGGCTTCAATCTCGGCAGGGCTCAGTGGCTGAGGTAGGTATGTAGCGATCACATCCAACTCCAGCTTTTCCTGATCAGCTAATTCCTGACGTTCTGCAGCTTCGTACTGAGTAATGGAATCGCGACGTTGCTTAACCATTTTATTCAGTACGGTAACCACGCCAACATCGTCCAGCTCAATGCGCTGATCGATTTCAATCTGCTTTATCGCAGCGTTGATTTGACGGATCACTGCTAGAAGACTTTTTGCTTTGGCACGCATAGCGGCCTTTTGGTCTTCCTTCAAACGAAGTTTCAAACTGCTCATAGCGACTCCGGTTCTAGTAGAGGCGCTTACGATTCAGGTTTTCGCGAGACACTTTCTTCAAGTGACGCTTAACAGCTGCAGCAGCTTTACGCTTACGAACTGCAGTTGGCTTCTCGTAAAATTCACGACGACGTACTTCAGACAGAACGCCTGCTTTCTCACAAGAGCGCTTGAAGCGACGCAGGGCGATGTCGAACGGTTCGTTATCTTTTACGCGTACATTTGGCATTTTTAGTGGTCACCTATTAATAAAACATGTTGTGTCAATGATTTGCCTAGGAAAGATCTTTGTGTCGGTCTCAATCTCAAATGCAGTCACCTGCACAGCCCGGCTATCAAGGCGCGAAATTTTAATCAGTTGTGACAAAAATTGCAAAGCATTTGGTGGAAAAAGCATCGTTAATCCCATCAAACAGATGATCAAACGCGCTCACTGGCGTATTATCTCCGCCCAGAACAGGCCAAATCAGCGCGTCGAATAAGGGATCTAATACCTTTATAACGCCAGCTGTCGGGCATTTTGCATTCACTCGCATCAGCGAAAATTAGTTAAGAGTAGTAACGGGCAATGAAAGTACTGGGTATTGAAACTTCTTGTGATGAAACCGGTGTTGCGATCTATGACGATCAGCAAGGCCTGATTGCCCAGGTGCTGTATAGCCAGATCAAACTCCATGCAGAATATGGCGGTGTGGTGCCAGAACTGGCCAGTCGTGACCATGTGCGAAAACTGATTCCTTTAGTAGAAGAAGTCTTACAGCAAGCGGGTTTAAAGGGTTCTGACCTCGACGGCGTTGCCTACACCGCAGGCCCAGGATTAATGGGTGCGTTGTTTGTTGGCGCTGCTACCGGCAGATCATTAGCTTGGAGTTGGGATATTCCAGCCGTTCCGGTGCACCACATGGAAGGCCACTTGTTAGCGCCCATGCTCGATGAACCTAAACCAGAGTTTCCGTTCGTCGCATTGTTGGTTTCAGGTGGTCATACCCAGCTAATCGAAGTGAAAAATATCGGCGAATACACCATTTTGGGGGAATCAGTCGACGACGCTGCCGGTGAAGCCTTCGATAAAACAGCCAAATTGATTGGTTTGCCATACCCCGGCGGCCCAGAATTGGCCAAACTTGCCGAAAGCGGCGATGTGACGCGCTATAAATTCCCTCGCCCCATGTGTGACCGCCCCGGTTTGGATTTCAGTTTCTCTGGTTTGAAGACCTTTGCTCGCAACACTTTTATTAAAGAGTGTGCCGAGTTGGAAAAAGGCTCGCCTGAGCTGGCACAAACCCGTGCTGATATCGCCTGTGCCTTTCAACATGCGGTGGTCGATACCCTGGCGATTAAATGCAAACGAGCATTAAAACAAACCGGACTTAATCGGTTAGTGGTTGCCGGTGGCGTGAGTGCCAATAGCGAATTACGCCGAAAGCTTGCCGAGCAGGCAGAGAAGTTGGGCGGCGAAGTGTTTTACCCGCGCCCGGCTTATTGCACCGACAACGGCGCCATGATCGCCTATGCCGGCATGCAACGATTAAAAGCCGGGCAAATTGCCGATACCCAAGTGATTTGTAAACCGCGCTGGCCGTTGGATGAGTTGCCGTCGGTGAGATAAATTGAGCTAGATGATTGAAACTAAAAACGAGCCGAAGCTGGCTCGTTTTTAGTTTATCTATGAAAAATTGTGTTGATGTTAATTTTTCAAAATAGGTTTTTTGGAGTTCTGAAATAACCAGCTTACAACAGCAAAATTACGCGCTTGGTTTTGCCTGCGTTTGCTAGCAGAAAACTGGCACCATAAAGCCATTCGCAGCATTCTTTCAGCCCATTCTGAGTGATGCTGTTTTGTACCAGGCCGTAACATTTCAAACCAACTGCTGCCTAAATCTGAATCGACCCAGCGCGCTACGGCTTTTTTTGCAGTAACGATTTCAGCACTAGTAGGCTCTGTCAGCAGCGATTGATCGCATAAGCTGGTAAGTGTTTCTTCGGTTGGGTTCCAGTCAGTTGCGCCAATTAATTCCATGGCTTGTACCAAATTAAAATCAATCGCGGTGTTGCTGGATTTATTGAGTGAAATAAAAATGGGTAGTTGCTTGCGAATTAAATCAACAGATACTTTTTCTAAAGCGCCAATGGAATCTTTAGCCATTTTGATGTGCTGTTTTATAAAAGTATTGGTGAGTGGTGGTGAAATACTGACATCAACAATCCCTAAGTTTTGTTTGAATACCAAAGCGACTAATCTGAATTTATCGTGATCTCGCAGGGTAATCATCACACCTTGAGCGCCAGAACCATCTACTGCCGACATATGGCAATCGACGATATTCTCTTTGGAAAATAAAATACTGCTTAATGAAGACACCCCTTTCTTTTTTGCATTTTTAATTAATTGGTCGACAGGTTTTTTGAGCGGATCAGCTAACCAGTTTCGAACTTGAATTAATCGAGATAACGACGCCGGTGGCAGTTTTCCAGGTTGCTGATTTAAAATAGATATAGCAACTTTTGCTTGTTCAATATCATCGTTGAGAACAGATAAAGCCAGCGCATTAGACGCCTTAGCGCCAGAATCGACGAAGACTGAACACAATATTTCAAAGCCTTCAGGAGGTAAAAACGCTAACTCTGTACTGAGTAGATTGGCGAGTTCGAATTCATCCTCGGTATTGTTATCAATTTCTATAAAGAGATTGTCTAATACCTCAGGGGTCATTTCGCCGCTACTTAAATCTTCTACAGTTTCAATTGAGTAGTTTTTAATAAAGTCGACAAAATTTTCTGAAAGAAAAGATTTGTATTGCGCGAGAACAGACATAAATAAACTGGTTGAGTGAGCATTCAGATTGTCATGCTCAAAGGCAAGTATCAGGTTTTTCTCTGTAGCTTGCCAAAATTCGATGGCTGATGCGTCTTTTTGCCGGATTAGCATAAATAAATTTTGTAATGAATATTCGAGTAATTGAACCATCGCCTGTTGGCAGTGTTCGATTTCTTCATTGATTCCAGCGCAACAAATAAAAGAAATAAAATTATCTAATGGGTCGAACTCAAGTAGTGTTGACCATTCAGAAATTTCTAGTATGTTGGTTTTTTTGTTAATGTTTTTCGCAGTGCTTTCAATTAAATCTATAATCCAACGATCATTTTCAAATTGCTCTAGTAGATCATTGGTTGACAAGTCAAAATCTGTTTCAAAATCATCTTCATCCAATAAGTCAAAAGGTGAAGAGAAACTAGATGGATCATGATTATAAATCTTTAGATAATCTCTTTTTATGCTGGTTAGAAAAGCAATAATTTCTGTGGCATGCTTTAGTTTTTTAGTTGGCCCGCTATTAAAGGTTCGGTCCAAAAACTGCCAGGCAGCCAGAATATCAGGAACAATTGTTTTGGCTTGAGTATCAGAACAGATCAATTTTCTTGGAATCAAATCCATCATGATTTCTTGTACATCATCTAAATCAAGCTTATTCAAATCTTTGGCAATGTATCCCAGCGACAAGTCCATAAAGAAAGCGAACCACTGCCCTTGTTGCTTCTTATTTACCTTAGAAAGCTTGTTGTACTCAACTGATGCCAGATACAAGCCAGAGAACTCGACCAGCCAAGCTTCAAGCGCTTCTTTGGCGGAATCAAAATCATTAAAAGGATCGAGTTTACCTAGTTTGAAAGGTTTAAGAGTCATAACAACATCCTGAGATACAAAAAATTATCAACAATAGGGCAAGAGCGTTGGAAATCGGAGTGCTTGCTAAAGTGAAGAAATCATATCAGTTTTTCTTGCGAATGGCTCATACCGCTCGATGCGCCTTAAAATGCTCGGCCTGGTCAAACACTTCCTTGTAAACCTCAGCGTAAGTCACCGGTGGATAGCCGTTTTTTGATAACAGCATAATTAAAGCGACGCGCAGCTCAGCTTGAATATCGGCTCGATTATTCCAGTCAGGAAAAGCGGCTTTATCATCGACGACTTGTTTTACTTTTGCTGCCAGTATGAGTAGTCGATCTTCTTGATAGTCAAACTGGTATTTGTCAGCAATTTTTTTCAAAATATCATAAAAAGCTTTTTCTTCCAGAGAAATCCCCAAATCTTCAAAGGAATTCATTTCGGTTTTTAATTCACCCATCAGGCCGAACATTTCTGAAATAGCTTCGTCGTGTACTTCAACGGTAAAGGCATCTTCTTCTTTACGCTCGTTATATTTGTCGACCAACGACTGGAATTTTTTGGTAAAATCCACCCCTTTGCTCTTGTTGGTTTTCTTGAATTCTTCCAAAGCTTTTTTTAACAGTTTTTGTAGTAGCTGAATTTTAGTATTGGGCAGTTTAATTTTATCGATTTTTTCCATGTAATCATCATCGAAAATATCAATCGCTGTTGCACCATCTTCACCCAATTTGAAAATCTCTTCGACACCATCACTTTTAATTGCTTCGGCAATCATGTCGCGAACCTTGGCGTTCATTTGTGCGGTATCTGGTGCTTCTCCGCGGGTTAGCTTAAACACAATTGAGCGAATCGCTAGGTAAAAATGTACCAGGTCTTTCTCGTGGGTGGAGAATTGTTCGCTACCACAGCAAATGTCATAGGCCGCTTTTAAGCGTTTCATCAACGCCATAAAGCGCTTTTCGAGTTTTTCAGTTTGTAGCACAAATTCTGAGGCGCTGTTCAGGCAGTTGAGCTGGGCGACTGGGTTACCACTGAAATAGGGAGCCGTATCGAATGTGTGAAAAACCTGCCGCAATAAATCCAAGTGATTTTTTACTTCAACCACTGACTGCTGAATATCTTCAAAATTGCTTTCATCGGCTTTAGAAAACTGTGCCAATGCCTTATTCATCTGACTTTTAATGCCAATATAATCAATGACCAAGCCTTTGTCTTTGCCAGCATATTTACGATTAACCCGAGAAATCGTTTGAATCAAACTGTGCTTTTGCACCGGTTTATCAATATAAATGCTATCCAGACAAGGCACATCAAAACCGGTGAGCCACATATCAACCACAATGGCGATTTTAAAATTGGACTTCTCATTTTTAAACTGTTTATCGAGTTCTTTACGATATTCTTTAGTTTTCAGTAAATCATACAGTTCTTTTTGGTCATCCTTGTTACGGGTCATAACCATTTTAACCCGTTCCATTGGTTTGATTTTTTCCTTTTCTTTATCAGAAAGTGTCACACCTGCTTCACATTGCAATACTTCGAACCATTGTGGCCGCAGCTCACGTAACTGCTGATAAAACAACCAAGCTACTTGTCGGCTGCTAGAGACAAATATTGCCTTGCCCTTTATGGTTGAGCCTTCTTCAATACGTTTTTCATAATGGGCAACAAAGTCTTTGGCAAGCGCTTGAATGCGTTCTGGGTCGCCTAAAATATTGCCCATGCTCGCGCTGCTGCTTTTACTTTCTTCTACCTGATATTCGCTAGCGCCTGACTCCAGGCATTGTTGGTAGTAGGCTTCAATTTCTTCCAGCTTGCTATTATCCAGCACCACTTTTGCCGCCCGGCCTTCATAAACAATCCGCACGGTAATTTCGTCTTTTACTGACTCGCTCATGGTGTAGCTGTCAGCCACTTGGCCGAACACATCTAACGTGGCGTCAATCGGTGTGCCAGTAAAACCAACGTAGGTCGCATTGGGAAGTGACTGATGCAGGTAATAAGCAAAGCCAAAGGTTTTGCGAACCGCCTTTTTTGACTCGGTGTCGATCACCGTTATTTTTTGATCGAGGTTGATTTGGCTGCGGTGGGCTTCATCAGAAATACAAATAATATTACTGCGTTGGCTGAGCAGTTCGATATCTTCAGAGAATTTATGAATGGTGGTTAAAAATACACCACCACTTTTCCGGTCTTTTAATAAATCACGCAAATGTTGGCGGCTATCTACGGTAACAATCGTCGCGTCGCCAATATAGGTTTTGGCGTTGGTAAACTGCTTAGATAACTGATCATCCAGATCATTGCGGTCGGTAATCAACACAATGGTTGGGCTTGCAAAATCAACGCTCTTCATCAGCCGACGGGCTAAAAACTGCATGGTAAAACTTTTACCGCAGCCTGTAGCGCCAAAGTAAGTGCCGCCCTTGCCATCACCTTCAGGTTTTTTATTTAGCTGAATACTTTTATACAGTTTATTAACGGCATAAAACTGAGGGTAGCGACAAACAATTTTCTCCTCTTTATTGGACTTATCTGGGAAATAGATAAAATCTCGAATAACCTGGCGTAACCGTTGCTGGTCGAACAAACCTTGTAATAATGTGTGAAGCGAATTAATACCATCTTTTTCTACCGATTCATCACCGGTCACCTTGCGCCAAGCATAGAAAAATTCATAGGGTGCAAAGAAACTGCCCATTTTGTTATTCACGCCATCGCTAATAATGCATAAAGCATTAAAAACAAACAGCTGCGGAATATCCCTGCGGTAGCGAGTGGTTAGTTGTTCATAGGCATCATGAATGGTGGCTGCGTCTTCACGAATAGCGCTTTTAAATTCAAACACCACCAAAGGTAAGCCGTTAATATATAAAATCCCATCGGGAATTCTTAACTCATCTTTACCTTCAATTTCCAGCTGATTGACTATTTTGTAAATATTATGATCAGTCGTTGTTTTTTTTGTAGCAGCGTAGGGTTTTATTGGCTCAGCAACTTGGGCGAGCACATCATCGAACATGGCCGGTACTGAAACAGCAGGGTAATCCAACAGCTGAATATATAAATCTTTTAAATTGTGGTCTTCTCGTTTGAGCAAGAATCCATCGGACAACCATTCACAGAATTGTTTATTGCTGTCGTACACATCACTGGCAGGCAGCGTTGCTAACTGGCGAATAACCGAATCTATCTCGCCTTGGGTAATGCCCTCGGCTTTGTATTGTTTGGCCAGAAACGCTCGCAGGTCATCCTTGATTAGCACCTCTTCCGGTGCACGGGTTATTTGTGAACCAGCAACATGCGGATAACCTTGCTCGCCCAGTAGCTGGATGATCGCTTTCTCAAGCTGTTGTTCTGTGAATTTCATCTGGATTCCATTCTGTTGCTGGCTGGGCTGGTTAATCGAGCGACCTGTTATGAAACCAATATGCGGACATGACAGCTCAATAATCAAGCGATCAGTAAATACAGTTTGTGCTAAGTCAGGAATTTTAATAGTTGCGTGTGTTTAATAACAAGACCATAGCGCTTTTGAACATTATTTTGAGGCGGGTCGTTTCGGTTGCAGATTCAACCATGGAGTTTGAGGCGTTTAGATTTGATTTCAGACTCCACTAGGAAGCTTGTGGCGTCTCGAGGCTCCTCAAGATAGTTTGAGGAGCGTAGATTTGATTTCAGGCGCCACTAAGAAACTTGTGGTCTGATTTGTATCACATACTTTTCTAAGCCACAGATCAAATGCCGAAAACTTACCGATGTATTGCCGGTCAGAGCAAGGTGCGGCGCGATGGCACGTGCCCCTGCCATTTTCTGATAACCCTTTACCAGCTTGCCAATTTCTTCCTTGGCATTGGCTAATGCATCAGGGTTGCGGAATTTCTTCGAGTTTTGCTTGTTCGCTAGCTTGGGCAGTGCATATGCCTGGCCAATTGCTGCTAAATCGCCCAAAAACCAGCTTTCCAGTTCATGTACTGCAATACGAATTAAGGTTTCAGGTCGGCCACCAGCTTCACACAAAGCTTGCAGAGACTGTTCGAGTGGTGCGCAATCGCCTTGGTCTTTATCACGAATCACTACAAACCAAGTATTAGGAACCGTCCAGTTTTGGAGTTTGTTACGAATCGACTTTTCCAAGTCTTGCTTGCCTTCATGGGGAATACAGAAAAAACTGACATCATCAGGAAGTATTCGAGGTAAAAATAGCTTTAGCATGACTTTGGCTGATGGCTCTTCCAACAGAAATACCAAAGAAATCATTACGGATGAACTCCGTCAAATAACCCCTGCTTCCAAAGCGCGCCTGCTAACTCACCTCCAGCGACCAAACTGGCCAACAACAGGTTGTCTGCTGCACGTTCTACGCAGGTTACACCGTCAACTTTCTTTAACCAGAAGATTTCATCTAGATTGATGCTGTTGAGCATATCGGGAGAATGACTGGATACCATAACTTGCCCGCCTCGGTCAGAATAGCTGCGGAATTCTTCCGCCAACTCTGGCATTAAGCTGGGGTAAAGCTGGTTTTCCGGTTCTTCAACACATAGCAACGGATGGGGTGTCGGGTCATTTAAAAGCAATAAATAGGCAAACATCTTAATGGTGCCATCAGAAACATAGCGAGCAATAAACGGGTCTTTAAAACTGCCATCCTGAAATTTAAGAACAATCCGGCCATCATCAGTTTCTACCGCTTTAACATCTTCAACGCCGGGCACTCGCTGCTTCATTTTTTCAAGCACTTGATTAAAAATATCCGGGTGTTGCTCAAACAAATACTGAGCAACCAACGCAGTATTATCGCCACGGGAAGATAAATGCTCGGCATAGCCTGCATCGGTAGATGGCCTTGCTTCACTGATATGGAAATCTGAAACATGCCAGTTTTCAATTAACTGGCGAACAGCATTGGCCGCTTTAAAGCGCTGAAATTGCCCCAACCCTTTTACTGCCAAAATATCTGGGCTGTCTAATGTTTGCTCTTCGCGTTCTAGCTCTGAGTCCTGCTGGTTGAAGTCTTCTTCATTCAAAATGGCGTAGCCTGCACCATGGCTGAAATCGAGAAAATGATAAGGCGAGCCATGTTTGCCACGCTTGTAGCGTAATATTTCACGAGTAACGATCGGGCGGTTATTTTGTAAACGAATTTCAAGCAAGTAACTTACCAAACGTTCAACGCCGCCAATTTCCAACCGAAACTGCAAAACAAACTCAATGGGCTGGTCAATACAGCCTCGGGTGACCACTTCCTTAAACCCACCACGTTTTTGCAAGGCGGTTCTTACATTGCCATTGAGTGCGTCTTTAAGAAAACCAAACAAATCAAATAGGGTGCTTTTGCCACTGCCGTTGGCACCTACAAACACGCATAGTCCAGGTAGGTTTTTCAGCTGTACATCCTGAAAAACCCGGTAGTTTTTAATTGATAGAGACTCAAGCTTCACAGGGGCGTATCCGTTTTCAATAGTGTTATAAATTGATTGCTCATAAGCCTATCACTTTTTGCCTAAAGCTGAGGCAACAGCCATTGGAAAAGTGCCTGTCTGTAAACATTACTGGCAGGCATTGAGCCCTAGTTCAAACTGCTATTTATTGAGGGAGTCGCCCTGCAGCAGAACTGGGTGCTTTTTTTGGAATTGACTCTGTAGCCCACTGAAATTGCCATATCCACATTGTAATGGTCAATTTGCCGACTGACCTTGTGCCAGCCTGCCTGGCCAGCGCTCCTTCTCTAAAGACCGTTTTGTGACTCGTTGAATTGTTGGGTGACGGTCATTCCGAACAGGGAACCCAGTAGTCATGGAAGGCAAAGGTTAAACTTGGCGCAAGCTTTAACGTGAAACCTCCCTGTCACTGGGTTCATCGCCAATCTCGGCTTTGGCATGACCTGCATGGATGGAGGAAATGCAGAACAAATGTCTGGAACATTTGCTGCCTGCGTCGCCCTAATCCGTGCATTCGTGCATTCGTGCATTCGTGCATTCGTGCATTCGTGCATTCGTGCATCCGTGCATCCGTGCACTTCCTGACCGGATGACGTGCCCAGCGGCATGCTCCGAACCGGTCATTCCGAGCATGGATGCCGGAACCCAGACGCCAGGGATGGCAACTCAGAAGTAATAAATTAAAAACCAGAACCTTTTTAATTCAACTGTTTATTGCTTTCGTACAAGTCACTGGCAGGAAACGTCTCCAACTGGCGAATAACCGAATCTATCTCGCCTTGGGTAATGCCCTCGGCTTTGTATTGTTTGGCCAGAAACGCTCGCAGGTCATCCTTAATTAGCACCTCTTCCGGTGCACGGGTTATTTGTGAACCAGCAACATGCGGATAACCTTGCTCGCCCAGTAGCTGGATGATCGCTTTCTCAAGCTGTTGTTCTGTGAATTTCATCTGGATTCCATTCTGTTGCTGGCTGGGCTGGTTAATCGAGCGACCTGTTATGAAACCAATATGCGGACATGACAGCTCAATAATCAAGCGATCAGTAAATACAGTTTGTGCTAAGTCAGGAATTTTAATCGTTGCGTGTGTTTAATAACAAGACAATAGCGCTTTTGAACATTATCTTGGAGCGGGTCGTTTCGGTTGCAGATTCAACCATGGAGTTTGAGGCGTTTAGATTTGAACTCAGGTATTTTCCTTAATGGCACGCGCTTAAAAAATAAATCCAAATGAAACCAAACAACCCTTTATCAGTAAAGAAGCTGGACTGATAGGTATAAGGCTTTCACCTAATAGTGCTTCAGCACCAATCTCTTCAACAATACTGTCTCCAGAAGAAGACAATGCATCATCAGTCCCAAACAAAGCATTGGCTACGGAATCATTCAGCTCATCATTACTGATGCCTGAGTCAATAACCATTTCACTGTCGAGCCCCTGTGCTACCTCGGTAGTGGTGACTATCTCTACGTCTGGATGATCATTCAATGTCGCATTGATATAGCTAGCGCTATCAGTAGCCTTTAGCTGCATTTCACTGATGACCTCATCACCATCAAAAATAGAGATATCGGTCACTGGATGATTAGTCGCTTCGAAAATTTGAGCTTCGATGCCTTGTGTAGCCAGCTGATCTACATACTCTTGCTCGAACAAGATGCCTTTGATATTACTGATGTGGCCGCCAATGCTCTTCTCTTCGATGCTATCGAAATAGTCGACAATGTCTGAGTTACTGGAAAACTCAAGATCGTTATAGCCACGTCGAACAGCACTGAAGACTTCATCAGAGTTAACCATCTACAGAAAAGCCTTTTGCTTTCAGTAAAATCTGCCAACACTTATTAAATTGCGCCTCATTCACGCTGCCACTCACACTTAACTTACACATGTTCAAGGCTATATCTAGAGGGGTCTTCGAATCGGCGCTCCTAATTTCAATATTCGCATTAGCTTTCAGTAGTACAGCGATAAATTCATGGTATCCATTGACTGCGGCCACAATTGTGGGAGTGCTGGTGCTGTTAACTGCAGTGGCATTGACGTTTGCACCATGCTCAATAAGCTTTTCGCCTATCTCATAATGATTAAAAGATGCTGCGTAAAGTAATGCAGTTGCTCCCTTGTCATTAGGTAGGTTTACAGAGGCGCCATGCTCCAGAAACTTGCATACAAGTTCACTATCACCCTCGCCAGATACAAGAAATAGAAGCGGAGATGAATTTAACCGAGCATTTGGGTCAGCTCCCATTTCAAGGAGCTTAATAGCTAACGTCTTATCTCCGCGGCTTATTGTTTTGGCAAGCAGTGATTCGCCGTTGTCGTCACTAACATTCGGCGTCGTTCCCATATCAAGTAAACGGTTAACCAGCTCAAGATTTCCCTCTTTGTAAGCAGAAAGCAGTGCTGCTTCAGCGTACTTGGCACCAAATACAGCTCCCTTGGCCATAAGAAGATTAACAATGTCAGTCCGTTTTTTAAAATATGCTCCCGTGACTGCATTCCAACCGTCGTTGTTGCAAATGTTAACGTCCGCACCATGCGCTAATAAGAACTCAACCGCTTTGATTCGGCCTTTTATTGCTGCCCAAATTAAAGGAGTCCAACCAGAATTATTTCGGATGTTTACTTCTGCACCGCTTCTCACCATTAGCTCAGCCAAAGCATAAAATTCGCTTTCCAATGCCAGTAGCAGAGGGCTGGTAAAATCAGGCGTTGTGAAGTTAGGGTTAGCACCTTTTGCAAGAAGATCTTCTGCAAGATCGAGATACCCAAGTGTCAGGCATGTTTGTAGTGGTGAGCAGCTACCGTTATTGACCTGAAATGACGGGTGATTAGAAAGTTCAATGGCTATCTTCTTGAAACCGTGTTTAAGCGCTAGCTCAAAAGGTGTTTCACCTTTTTCACTCGCGAGGTTCACCAAGTTGCCGTCAGTTTCCAGTTGCTGAACAACCGCAGCCAGGTCGCCGTATTGAATAGCAGCAAATAAGTCCATTTCCTGCGCTTGCATATCAGTCATTGTTTGAGATTCCTAGTAAAGCGATTTACTTCAAAGCTTTTCGGCGATTTCGTAAACAGTAAACGACTAATCACAAGCAGCCATCGACAATGCCCGCCACCCCAGCTTGCCTTTTTTCTTGTCAAAATCTTTGTATCGTACAACTTCGACAGCCCGCATATTCATACCGTCCTTGACCATAAAGGGAGGTACAAAAGTATCGCCAACAAAACCAAAACCCTTGTCTGTAACTCGTAGCTCATCGGTATAGGTTTCTACACCGGGAATGGTTTGTGGTGAAGTTATCTCGGCAGCTAGAACGGATGTTTCTTCACCTTCACCGGCAAGAGTTGCCAGCAGATAATCACCTACGTTAGGTGTTACACGGCTTTTGATCAGGCGTAGAGGAACAGAAACACTCACTTGGGCAGATAAATACAAATGCAGTCCTTTTCCGGATTTATGAAGATTCACCACTAACCCACAAGCTTTTCTGGCTGGGCCAAGCAATAAATCGAGCGCACCTTGTGCTTTCTGCTGAAGGAAGGGTGGTAGTTCAGTGATATCGACCGATGCATCAAACCAGGGTTGCTGCTGGAACTGTGTCAAATCATTCTTAATTTTCCAGCCATTGCTCTGGTAGCAGGCCACGGCACGCTGAATGCACATGGATGCCTGTTGTACATAACCGCAGGAAGCGAGCAAAGGCGTAATACCAGTGAGCAGCTTTAGAGCAAACTTTTCATCGTGACTGTGGTTTATTCCCTGTGCAAATAGAGTAATAGCGGTATCAGGGTCAGTTTTGACATAAGTATCTGCCAGCGCTCCCCAAGCCCAAGACTCCGATTGTTTTTTCTTTAAAACCGGAATAATAAAAGCTCTTGCATCGTCAAAATTGCCTGCAGATATTAGGCATTTAGCTTCATCATAATCCAACCAGATAATGTGCTGGCGATCACCTGCTTCCCGTCGAACCTGACTGAAAAACTGTCGTAAATCACTCAATTCAATCTGTCGGGCCTGCTCGTTGTTCAACCAACAGTTTGCCACTTTTCGGGCAAAGCTCAGCATCAGGCTTGGAGATTCACCCCGGTTGGACTGATAAGGCGCTTTATCACCTGCCTCAAACAACCCCTGCCTGCAGGAAAACAGTAAAAGGACCAGCTTTGGAAAATCTTCCAGGTTTTTCTGACAGGTCAGCAGAAGACTTCTGTGTTCATAACCACCCGCAGGTATAGATAGCCAATTAATCCAGTCAAGCAGAAAGTTAATGCGCTCAGCTTCTACCTGATTAGGCAAAAAATTTCCGTTAGCCTTGCCTCGCTCATAGATCGGGCCCTGCACCTGCTTCAGGTAGGCATAACACACCCAGAAAAAAGCACCTTTTAAATAGCGGTCTTGAGGGTTTTCCTGCACGGCAGGACAACCGATATTCCATGCTTCATCCAATCGTCCTTCTTTACGTAACTGGTTAATAACTTTGAATGGTTGCTCCATCACAAAAGACCTTCCTGAAAAACGCTAATGACTTCATTCGTCAAATCGGGTGACGAACATTGGTTATATATAGGATTGCACTTGGTGAATACTTGCTTGCTGTTGTAATAAATCAGCAGATTTACCACATCATTGTCACGGCCAAGGTGGTAACGAAGACTGTATTGCTGAGGAGTGGCTTGCAGAATACTAACGCCCTGTACTGAGAGCGCCTTGGCAAAACGCTGGTGAAATTCATCAAGAAAAGCCTCACCAAATGAAACATTCTCTGCTTGCACAGGTGCAACAGGGTCAGAAAAAACTCGCCCTTTCAGTAGCGCCAGTTTTTCCAGTAGCCAGCTGCTGAATGCACCGACCTGAACCGGCTGAATGCTGGAGATTTTCTGTTTACCGTTATAGGCAATATTGATTCGGGCAGTATCAGCTCCCAGACAGAAAACATAGGCTTCCTGATACTGGTTATGATCGATATTGTGAACAGCGATGCCAGAACCATCTATACAGCGTGTCACCTCATCATAAATAGACAATAGAAAGCCACTGCCTGAATGCAGTCCAAAGTTTTCAAGTGAAGCATTAGCTGTGGATGCCGGAGGTGGCACGGATGATGAAAGGACAGATGATGAAGGGGCAGAAGACACCTCTATTGGTGCAGCCTGAACTGCTGTCGCCGCAGTTGGAGCTGGTGCCTGAATTCCAGTCGTGCCCGGATTCCCTACCACCTTAATACCGCTGCCCAGCTTTATACGAGGTGGCTCCAGCAAGTAAAGTTGACTAGATGTTCGGGTCATGGCCGTATAAAGCCAGCGGAAGTAATCAGCACTCAGCTGCTTGTGATGGGTTCTGCATTTAATAAACACATGCTCCCACTCACTACCCTGGGCCTTGTGGCAAGTGATGGCATAACCAAACTTCAATCGCAGAGCGGTGAAATAAGGGTCACTTTTCAGAGCATCTCTAAATTCCTTACTGCCTCGCTTTAGCTGGGGATGCCTCATGCAAAAATCCAGATAAAGCGCCTTGTTCTCATCAGACGACAGGGTAGGTGCATTAGAATAAAGGAGGTTTTCAAAGACATGAGCTTCGAAAACGCGAACTTCACCTTCCATATCCCAGAAGCGAACAACAACTTTACGGAAGTTGAGCGGGACTACAATCTGCTCCACCTCAGTTGTTTCCTGATTACGCCGTTTAATAGTGATGGTTCGGGTTTCTGTGCCGCCCAGTAACTGTATGACTTGCCCAAAGCTGCCATTGGTAATGGTAAAGCCGTAACTGTTGTTGTTATTTACAGCCATAATCTTGTCGCCAGTGACTATGGCACTTTGACCTGGAAACAACACTTCACGAATGGCTTTGTTATAAGCCGCTACATCGGCGTTAGACGCTGCAATAACAACCGACTTGTTACTCACTCTGCCACCACAGCTCTGCATATAAGCAGGCACCAGCTCCTGATGCTCCAGCCGCGTAATATTTGCTGCTGTCACATCAATATCAATCTCGTTAAAGCGGCTGTTTTGCAGAGACGTTCTGAGTTTGCTGGCGTTTTTCATGACACCGCTGTCTGCTTTTTGCCGTACAACCTCGGTCAGCTCATAACTGGCGGGTGTGAGATTATATTGCTTTCCTAGGTGACTTGCATCCAGTGCCGGAGACTGGTTCATTCCCACTGGTGGTAGCTGGGCGTTGTCACCAATAAAGATTACCTTTTTACGGTGGTCGTTATGGTCCAGATTGACGTACTTGAGAAAATCCCCCAGAAGGAAGCCGGAACCAAAGCGGAAGAACTCATGCTCGTTGTAGATATCAGAAATCATTGAGGCTTCATCAATGATATACACCGTATCTACAGACCTTTCATTAACGGCCAGCTCAGCGTAGAACTTGAAAGTTTCCGACCCACTCAAGCCATCATCGCTGTACTCCACAATGTCTTTCATGGAGTAGATGGTTTTATGGATGGTATAGGCTTCACAGCCGGTTTTCGCCGAAATCACCTTGGCGGCTTTGCCGGTAGGCGCAGCCAGAACATAGTTCCTGCCAATAGCTCTGAAGTACTCTGTCAGCCCTTTGGTAATAAAGGTTTTACCGGTACCGGCATACCCTTTGAGCAAGAATACGCTGTGTTCTTTATTGGTAAGAAAGTGATCCAACTCTTTGACCAATTCGGCCTGTCCGTCAGTGAGTTGATACTCTCCATACACATCGGCCATACAGATGTGTTTACGGGTTTCTTCTGGCTGAAAATCAAAATTGGAAACCGCCGTCCGGCTCGCCTGCTGAACAGCCTCAACTTTAATCTGGTCAACCTCAAGGCGCATGTCAGCCAGTTGTTGCTGCGCCGCTTTCTGCTGATTTTGGGCAGCTTCAAGTTCGGCCTTGGCATTTTCAAGGTCAGCGCTTTGCTGTGTAAGGTTTTGCTGCAGTCGCTGTTTATCCTGCTTTAACTGCTGGTCCAGTGGTGTAACAGGCTCTGGCGGATGGTAGGCGGGAATTTGTTCGGCTTCACCCTGATAAAACGTCAGGTACAACCAGGCGGCAAGAAGGTACGCTTCTTTAGTGACGACCAGTGCATCGTTTATAGAGACACCACCATGATGGGCGGCTTTATTGCCCCTCATCCTTATCAGGTGGAGCTTATCAACAATATCCGGTTCCACCGCCGCTTTAAAAGCATCGTGGTTAATCCGTTCAAACAGGTTGCTCACCTCATCCACAGGCAACGTCAGTTCTCTGTAGATAAAGCCCACATACTGTTCGGCAAAGTTGCGCAGCTTCACAATGGCACTTTGTGGGTCGGAATAGGCATATTGTTCTGCGCTGAAGCCCAGCTCAGCCAGAGTAGGCTGATCGGGCTTCAGAAAATCAAAATTGGATATGTTCATGCGACGCTATCGGGTACCTCTGGAATGCGGAGTTCACCGGAGATTAGTTTGGGGAGAAGGGTGTCTCGGAGTTTGGTTAAGGTTTTATTTTGTTCATCAATTTGTATTTTTTTCTGAACATTTCCATCTAATATTTTCCAATACTCTTCAAGTACACCTGTTGATGGGATGGTCCAGCTTATTGAAAATATTGCGTTTCGATTTACTCCTGGCACAGCAGAATCAGCACTTAAAGCGGCAATATCCATGTGCGACAACTTTTGATACAACCAGTACAAGGGCAATTCGATTTTAGGCTTAACGTAAAAAACGGTATCAATAGGGAAGAAATTATTTGGCACCCAATAAACAGAACCTACTGTTCCCTTACGTCCTACGACGACTCCTGGACCATCACACATTGCTTCTTTGTGATAACCACTAACTCCACCAGAACCATATACGGGGTAAGGTCCTGGCTCCCGAATTTTGGCAGGTAACGATTTTCCATAGGCAAGGTCAACTACGCTCCCAATGCTTCTGCTTTTCCACCCCTGCGGAATCCATCCCATCTCGGCATCCAACACAAAGCTGGCGGGGAACAGTTGGCGGATGGCTTGTGGCAGTGGTGCGGGTGCTGCGTTATCCGCTTTATCGGCGGCATGCACAGCACGGCGCTGTTCTGCTCGCGCTTCCAGCGCAGGGGGAACGGCGTTGCCTGCCGCCAGTGCGTTATCGATCACTGGATCAAAATCCACAAACCAGCTTTTGAACAGGGCTTGTGCCATGTTTTCGAGGGTTTGGTTGGTTTGTTGGTTGAGTTGAATTTTTCTGTCTAAGGGGTCAAGAATATCTACAATACGTTCTTGAACATTTATTTCAGGTACCTGAATAGGAAGCTTTCGCTGACCAGTAATGCCCAGATATGCTCGGGTTGAGCCTCCACCAGCCCAAAGGTTGAGTAAGTCTTGAAAAGTTCGAGAGTCAAAGTAGTACTTCAGGTACTTGTTGTTAAGCTTTGAGTAATTCTTAACTCTGTAATAAGTTACCTGAGGGGTTAGCATTACAAAATCAGTATCGATAGCACCCACAAGCGCTGTTCTACCAATTGTTGCTTTATGAGATATCAATACGTCCCCTGTTTTCGAGAACCCCTTTCTGAGACTGTTTGCTTGCTCAGCAGAGATAAACTTGCAACCTATAGTGTCTATGTTTCCCTTCACCAAGTCTGAAGCCATGATAAATGGAATACCAGAGTCGACAAAGTCACTACCTTTCGGGTGGGTGCCACCGTGATTACCGTCCAAAGGCTTCTCAAGAATACCTGATTCAATCAACTCTTCTACGGTGTAAACCGGAACATCACTCCCCATAACCCAACACCTCCAGATTCCCACGAATCATCGCATCCAGCTTTTGCGCATCCTGCATCTGCTGATAAAGGGTTTGGCTCAGTTCCTTCATCTTGGTTTCAAAGGGAATGCCATCGTCTTCTATTTCGGCTGCGCCTACGTAACGCCCCGGAGTCAGCACATAATCGTTGGCTTTGATTTCATCTAAGGTGGCCGCTTTGCAGAAACCGGCAATGTCTTCATAGTCACCGTTTCCGCTTTCGCCTCTCCACGCATGATACGTGCGGGTGATTTCGGCTAAGTCTTCGGTGGTCAGTTCTTTATTGGTGCGGCTGATCATGGTGCCCATTTGGCGGGCATCGATAAACAGGGTTTCCCCTTCACGGTCTTTCGTGCTCGGCTGGCCGTCTTTTGAAACAGTGCGCTTTTTATTCTTGGTCAGGAACCATAAACACACCGGAATCTGGGTGGTGTAGAACAACTGCCCCGGCAGGGCGATCATGCAATCCACCAGATCGTTTTCGATAATCTGCTGGCGTATAACGCCTTCGCCGCTGGTGTTGGAACTCATCGAACCGTTGGCCAGCACAAAACCGGCGGTGCCGTTGTCGCTTAACTTGCTGATCATGTGCATGATCCACGCATAGTTGGCGTTGCCGGTGGGCGGGGTCTCAAAGCCGTCCCAGCGGGGGTCGTCGGTGAGTTCGTTTTCTTGCCGCCACTGCTTCTGGTTAAACGGCGGGTTGGCCATGATGAAATCGGCTTTCAGGTCGGGGTGCTGGTCTTTGAAGAAGGTGTCGCCTGCCACATCGCCAAAGTTGGCGGAGATGCCCCGTATGGCGAGGTTCATTTTTGCAAGTTTGTAAGTGGCGCTGGTGTATTCCTGCCCGTAGATGGAGATGTCTTTCTGGTTGCCGTTATGGCTTGCGATAAACTTGATGGATTGCACAAACATACCGCCAGAACCACAACACGGGTCGTAGATTTTGCCTTTGTACGGCTCAATCATTTCGGCAATCAGGGTTACCACGGATTTAGGCGTATAGAACTCGCCCCCACCTTTGCCTTCACTGGCGGCAAATTTGCCGAGGAAGTATTCATACACCCGCCCGACCAAATCTTGCTCGGTCATTTCACATTCATTTGCGAGCGTTTCAATGTTGTTGATGGTGTCGATCAGCGCCGACAGCTTGGACGCATCCAACCCCAAGCGTGAGAAATAGTTGTCGGGTAAGGCACCGGCCAATTGTTTGTTGTTCTTCTCGATGTCGTGCAGTGCGGTATCAATTTTCACCGCTATGTCGTTTTGTTTGGCGTGCTTGAGAATAAAACTCCAACGGCTAGCTTCTGGCAAATAAAACACGTTGTCTTTGGTGTAAAATTCCACCATGTCGATAAAGTCATTGCCGAATTCTTTAACAATTATTTTTTTCTGTACTTCGAATTTATCTGAAATAAATTTTAAAAATATCAGACTTAAAACAATGTGCTTGTATTCAGATGATTCAACACTGCCGCGTAGTTTATTGGCTGAGTCCCAGAGGGATTCTTCGAAGCCTTTGCTGGCTTTGGGCGCTTTATTTTTAGTGGTTGGTTTTTTTACCGGATTTTCTGGTGTGGCCATAGTTAATTTAACTTCTGTATTGTCGTGTTTAATCGCCGATGGTTTAGCGGCTATTAACGGTGAATTTTTTACCAAGCTGCCTGGGTTGGTTTTTGGCAGCGTTTGCTGTGATAAACGCTCTATTAATTGCGCTTTGCTGCCGCTTTTTTTCAGCGAGAAATATTCACAGGCAATTTTAAGTTCCGCCAGTGATAGGTAATGAATCAGCTCAGATAATTTAAAGGAGCGCTTTTGTACTAAAGCATCAATAAGGCGTTGCTGGCTGGCATTGGCGCGTAGCCCTAGTTCAAGGTCGCTTACCAATTCAATTAATACTGGTTTTTCAAGTGTTTCCAGCAATTGTCGTTTACTGATGGGCATTTAGTTTTGGCTCCGGGAAAACTTGCTGCGCCCATTGTAATCGGCTGGCGGTATTTGTCACGGGCTGGGGTCAGTTAGCGGCAGGCTTAATATTAATCGTTGCTTTTGTTCTTGCACTATCCAACAGATGTGGCACATAAAAACCCGGGTGCGCCGACAGGCTTACCCAGGCTACGAAAACCGATTGGTTTTCATAATGCTCTGATATTTAAATTAATATCGAATTGATACAAGGTTGGGTAAGCCTTAAGGCGCACCCGACTATATTGGTATTGGTATTGGTGCCTTGGAGCGACATCTTATGCGAATACTTGCGTAACAATTAATAGTCACCATGCTCGATGCTTACTCGCCGTGTCATTGTGGGTTTATTTCAGAAACATCGAGCAAGCCAAAGCGCCAAATGCTCACAAACTCAATGGTCAAAGGCTGATTTTTTTCTTTTTAAAGCTGTTATAGGCTGGTGCATGTTTTAACAGCCGGGAAGGCTGTGCACTTCTTTTCGCTTTAATGATCAAGGACCGATCTATGAGCAAGCCTTGCCAACATGGCATTAGCCAACCCTGTGGCTGCAAAGTCACCAAAGCCGTCGCACTGGTTTTAGTACCGGGGATTATGGGCAGCCGTCTTAAAAACCGTGAGAGCGGTAAAACGGTATGGGACCCGGCAGCGGGGAAAGACTCGTACTCCAGCGGCACATTGCGTGCACTTCATGAAGCTCAGCAACCCGTCCTCGATAAAGCCGTAAGAAAGGGAACTCAAGTTTTGTTTTCTGAAGGCTTCTAAGACAGTTTCACCTGCTCAATATCGGGTATTTCTTAAAGAATACCGAAGAGAGATGTCACGCTCTGTGGTGGATCGTTGGGTTGAGCAACAAACCATGGAAAAAGAAGAAAAAAGTGACGAAATAGTTGACCGAGAAGAAGTGTTGCAAAAGTTAAGAAAAAAAATATTCTATCAAGACATTTTCAATTTTATAAAGCTGGATCATGCAGAAAGAAAACAACTACTGGTAAATGATAAAAAAGAAAATGTTATCGATAGAAATGATGATTTACTTGATGTTGATTCAGGCGACGATGAATACTTCAGATTGATAACAACGGTCAAGCCCATCGACGCAAGCGACAGAAAACAAAATGGCTGGGGAGAGGTTTTGTGGGAAAGCTATGGACCAACCTTAGTTTTTTTGGAAAGCATGATGGTTCCACACTTGCAATGGAAGCACCGAAATATCAAATTCTCGACATTTGCGATTGGTTATAACTGGATGCAGAGTAACCGAAAATCTGGGCTGAGAATCAAAAGAAAAGTCGAAGAATATAAGCAGTTTTTAGCAGAACGCCATCAATTAGAATTCGATCAAATAAAAGTCATTATGATTACCCATTCAATGGGTGGTATCGCTACTCGTTCTGCCTGTGTTTTAGATGATATGGAGTGCGATGCGGTCATTCATGGTGCCATGCCAACTCACGGTAGCCCGGCCACTTATTACAATGCCCATTGCGGGTATCCGCTGCCTGCAAGTTTGGCTCTTGGCGGTGATGCCCCTAATGTTTCTGCAATTCTTGGTTTTTGTCAGGGAGGGCTAGAACTTCTACCCAACCAACATTATGTCGATAGTAAAGGCGACCCTGACTGGCTGAAGATAGAAAATCCAGATGGGTCAAATACGTCCATCAGCAGCAAATTTCCAGGCATTAAAATTTACGATTTTTATAAAAATAGTGAGCGTTGGTATGATTTTATCCATTACAAGCTACTTGCACCTGAATCAAAAGAAAATGAGGGTGATGATTACATAAAAGCTAATAAAACAAGAATTGCCGCTACAGAAAAATTTCACTTAGATCTAGATGGAAAATTTCACCCTCACACCACTATGATCTATAGCTGCAATGGTGACCTTCAGCACCAAGAACCCTTGGGCGAATTTGCAAGCCATGATAATTGCCGTTGGCAGTTCACTACTCATCAGTTCTCTTATCCATTTAAAAAAATAGAAGACCCAAATAATTGGCAGTTTTATCTTAAGCCAACCTACCCGGTCGTGATTAATAAAAAATCGGATATTGAGTACAACCGAAGCATCATCGAAAATCGAACGCTGAGCAGCAAACAGCCAATGAAAATTCAGCATGCAGTACTAGCAGATCCGATATCTGCTGGTGATGGAACGGTACAGATCGGGTCAGGGCACCACGCAAGTGCCTTCAACCCGATTAAAAAAATTGCCATTGAAAGTGAAAATACCCATCAGAACTTCTGGCAAAGTGAAACTGCGATGCTTGAGCTTGAGAAGAGAATAACTCAATTAACCAAAGCAATTCATTCTGGTGCTATATGAGAATAAAGAAACTTATTTTTTTATGCTTTTTATTAACCGTTTCGGCGTGCGATAGTAAATTAAAGGAGCAAACTATGGCAGATCAAGAGCTTGATTTATTTAAAAATGTTTGTGCAGGCCGTTATACGCTTGATATACCAAAGGGATCAAGAATAACAGCGGGTTTTTTTAAGAATGATGCATATCATTTTGCATTTGACAAACAAAAACCTGAAGGAAATGAAACAACATCTTTGATTTCAGGGAGTAAAAGATTAGATATCTGGGAAAGCCGAGTTGAGCGTCTAAGAGTTAGGGATGATCCTAAAATTCAGTATATCACTAAGCAATTACAAGGAAATATTAGGCACTTAGCATACTATAGTTTATTTGAAACTTCTTCCCGAAGCACGCACATGCTAGATACATATATGCTTCGTGACATTCCAAAAATAAAAGCATCTATAAGTAGTCTTATGAACTTTAATTTAAAAAATTTCAAAAGTTCTGATAAGAACTACCCAGTGAAATATAAAGAAAATTTGAACTACGCATTATCCAAGCAGGAGGAAATTATCTACCAGCCTTGGCCACATAAACAATTGGGCATCTGTCTGAACAACGAAATTTTAATCAATTCTGTTACAGCTTCTCTCAATGAACTGTTTAGTGTTAAGTGGTACAACGGCAAAGAAAGTATGATTGAACTTACCTCTCGTGCTTATGAAGCAGATGATGCTGCGCATATGCAAAATGAAATCGATAGTATTTTAAAATTGAATCAATATTTTGCTAATTCAAAACTTAGCGTTGCCAATCGAAATGGTAGGGTCATTATTCAGAGTGCGGGTTATTCTCCTAGCAAAATTGCTTTCACCTGGATCGCCACCGATGCTAAAGCAGGTAGTACCCGCTTTCCGTATTTAGAAATTACCGGCTATGTCGAAATGAAAGACTTCCCAGAAATTGCCGCAAAGGGGCTTAATGAAACTGATTTAGCTATCGGTTGGCTGAAGAGTATTCAGGTTCGAGAGAATGGCATGGTAGGTACTCGTTAATTTGAAGCCACTCGTTTGAAGCAAGCAATTTAAAACTGTGAACTTAAAAACGCTAATTTAAGATTAATGCAGAATAATAAAAAGGAATTTCATTATGGTTTATCAGCTGACCGATGCAGATTTAAAAATTATCCAGTTTCAGCAATTAACCCAGCTTCGAAATCAATTGATAGAACATCTACTGACTTTGCCAAACCCACCGACTGACTGGGCAGTCTTGGAGCCCGTTTTAATTCCGCAAATCAGAGCATTGCGCCAGTTTGGTTTACTTGATATTGAAAGTTTAAAGCTGGCAGCTGAAGCTTTGCATTATCAACCAGATTTATTGCAAACCGAGCAGGCAAAACAGATTCTGGAAGATGATATTAAGCCGTTCTTTGCCGCTGAAGCCTTGCTGGATTTGGCGCAGTCAAGCAATTATCAAGAACAAAAGTCTCAAAGACAAAACCTTCAGCAGCTGAATCACTAATACTAGTTCACCCCACGAGCTGATCAGGGCATAGTGCTTGGTTGTCTAGCGTTGCTGTGGTTGCTTCATTTGATAATTCAGCAGTAGCTTCAACTACAGGTTTAGCGCTAGATTCAACAACAGCTTCAATATAATGGCGCTTTTTGAGAGAGAAGAACTGCATTTGATGGCGGCGTAACCGAACTTTGGTTTGGCGTTTTTTGAGGAGGGATCTGGGCGAACTGGTTCGATGATTAAGATTTGGCATAATAAGCGTAACAACCCGAGATAATCTTTTCGGCTAAAAAAAGATTATCTCACAGTTTTGTAACAAAATTATTGAATCGACTAATGTTTTTGATCAGCCAGATCAGGATTTCTTACCAATTTTACTCTCTTGACCGGCAACTAACCGTGAAATGTTCTCGGCATGGCGAATATAAATCACCACTGCCATCAATGCGGTTGGCAGCATTGCGCTGGGTAATAACCAAAAGCAAGCGACGGGCACTAGTGCGACAGCAGTGAGCGCGGCCAGTGATGAATAGCGAAAAATGACAGCCATGCTGAGCCAGATGGCAATTGCCAGTAAACCAAGTGGCCAATACAAACCCAGCAACAAGCCAAACCAGGTCGCAACGCCTTTGCCCCCCTGAAATTTAAAGAAAACCGGAAACAAATGCCCCATAATAGCGGCGAATCCGCCCCAAGCTGCTAATTCTACTGAGCCGCCCAGCAGCTGAATGATAGCGACTGGAATCAGTGCCTTGAAGCTATCGCCCAACAGGGTAAAGATGGCGGCTTTCTTGCCACCAATTCTCAGCACATTGGTGGTGCCTGGGTTGCCCGAACCTTCGCCCCGTGGGTCAGGAAGTCCCATTAGGCGGCAAACCACAATTGCGCTGGATAAAGACCCCAGCAGGTAGGCCATCAACAGGGCAATAACAGAAACAGATAACGACATGACTTCCTTTGGAGGCTTCGGGTGAGTGACACAGTATTTATACACGATCTGCAATTCCCGGCGATAATCGGGATCATGGATCATGAACGGTTGCAAAGGCAGACCGTCTCAATGGACATAGAATTTACCACAGACATCTCGAAAGCCGCAGCGAGTGGCAATATTGAAGATACTGTCAGCTATGCAGAGGTTGCCGAGCGGGTAACTGAACTGGCGCAGAATGGTGAATATTTGCTGGTAGAGAGTCTGGCCGAAGATTCGGCACAATTGATTTTGCAAAGCTACTCTGCAATTGAACAGGTGACTATTAAGGTTGCCAAGCCTGATATATTACCCAATGCCGGTGCGGTGGGTGTCAAAATAGAGCGGAGGCGCTAGCAGTAATGGCACAGGTGTATCTTTCTATCGGTTCTAATATGCAGCGAAAGCGCAATATTAGTGGCGGATTAAAAGCGCTTAAACAGCATTTTGGCGCGTTAGAAATTTCGACGGTTTATGAATCTGAAGCGGTTGGCTTCGCTGGTGATAATTTTTATAACCTAGTAGTTGGTTTTCAGGCCGAGCAAGATGCCGATAGCTTGAACAAGCTATTCAAGCAGATTGAAGCGGACCACGACCGAACCCGGTTAGATGCAAAGTTTGCTCCTCGCACGCTCGATATTGACCTGTTAATTTACGGCGAGTTGATTCGACCAGAAATCGACTTGCCAAGAAAAGAAATTACCCGTTATGCCTTCGTATTAAAGCCAATGGCAGAAATGGCACCTGATGCTTTACATCCGGAAATTAAGCAGAGTTATCAGCAGTTATGGCAAGATTTTACTGATGATAAGCAAAAGCTCTGGGCGGCTGATTGGCAAGTTTAGTAAGAAAATATAATAAAAAAGGGAGTCATTAAGACTCCCTTTTTTATTGGATGCTATTGATTAGATAATTCATTACATCATCGTTGGCTTTCGGTTGACTTAATGCCGGTGAAATCCATTGGGGCGGTAGTATAATTTTTCGGTCAAGCAACTCTTGGATCATTGGTTGGCTAGATAATCCTGTTTTACCAACCAATAAGTCTCTCCAGCGCGGTTTTTGCCAAACTGATAAGGCATCTTTCAAACCTCTTAAATAAAGAAAATCTTTAGTAAATCCACCGCCTCGGTGCACGCGGGCACAAATATCGAAAGCGGCCTCTGGTGCGAGCTGGTAATGATCTACTAATTCATGCCAGGTATGGCAAAAATCATTTTTTTGCACCATTTCGTGAACTGCGATCACCCGATAAGCCAGTGTCTTTAAACGCGACAATGGCATATTGCCAGATAGATGTTCGGATAAAACTGCAAATCCTTCTTGTAAATGCGTATTTCCCGGTAACCCTAAAGAAAATACTTTTAGTGGCTGAGCCTTGGCATTTAATGTGGTTGCTAGGTGAATACCGACTTCATGTTCGGTGAGTGCATTTAAACCTGCAAGATTAAACTGAGCATGTCGATTTACCAGTAAAGTATTTTTACTTGAAGCTGCCATCGCCCGGGCAAGAATTTTTCCTGACAACTCTACTTTACAAGGAATACCCCATTGCGCAATTTTTTGTTCAAAGAACACTACTGCCTGTTGCGGCGAAATATCGTAGGGCGCTTCTTCGGCAAAATTACTTGCATGTAATAAGAATCGGGCATTAGCCATATCGGTTCGATTAGGCTCGCCGTAATACCTTAATGAGTTATATAAAAAGTTTTCTTGGCCAACACTGGTCAACATATCGATTCGAGTTGCCAGCATATCGATAACTTGTCGATATAGCTGTTGTATCGATGAATCGTCAATCTGATTAATCGGTAAGCGATATAATGCTTCTCTGAATAAATAAGGATCAATTTCCAGTTGCCGATAGCGAAATTCGGGTGCAACTTGCCCCTTTCGTTCCAGAAATTTACGTTTTTCTTTATGTAAATTAACCGGGTTTACATAACTGAGTGTATCGGCACCCCTTGCCAACAAATGCAGTCTTTTATCAATGTCCAGCACCAGCGGATCTAGCTGGTTGTGTAGCATGTCGCTTTTTTTATTTATCGACTTTCGGCTATATTTTTTGGCAAAAAAAGCCGCAGTGGCAGTAATAGAGTCACGAAGCTGATGCGATAGCTGCTCAATAACCAGTGGGTATGATTCACCGGTTATTTCATCCATAAATACTTTTTTAATTTCAGTCGGCAAAACTAATGTTTTTGAAAAGTTTTGCTGTAACCTTTGTGCCAAATAACCTTGACCAGTAAATACATCGTCGCAGGCCGTCAGATTGTCAATGTCTCTTAGTTCGACTTTAGCTAGCTTACTTGAAAAGTAATTAACCACCGGTATAAATTTTTCTTTATCAATATTGGCAGTTCCAATATTAAATAAGGGTGTTTTTCTTTCAACCCGCTGATGGTTATAGCTGTGAATATCAAAAACTAATGCAGCGCCAAACTGTGTTTCAATTGTTTGAATTAAAGTTTCTAGGACACGGTAAAAAGCACCGTGCCTCTGTTGCATAGCATCTTTGAGCCGTGCCGGAATTGCTTTCTTCCAAACTTTTTTCCCCCACGCTGATTGATAAATACAGCGTGAGGGTGGCCGGTTTAAATCATAAGCATAACGAGAGTCCAGTCCGACCAGCATCATTGGCATCGAGCGAATCATATCAGCGGTATAGGGGTCTTCTTCATAATAACGCTGTGACTTGTCCAGCAGGCATAATTGTTCCATCGCCTGAGGCATTGATTCGCCTTGGTGAATTGCGGTACACAAGTAAGGTTGGTATTGATCAATTTTGATCATAAACCCGCCCTGTGGGTGCACCGCAGTAAACGGACGGCGACGGCGAATCAGAGACAGGATTTCCTGCTCTGAAAGCGGATTAGTTTGCGTCTGCATCGGTAATAACCTGGCGAAGTGTAGTTTTTAAATGAACCTTATGAGCTCGGTCTGCTGCTTCATTTTCACGTAATACAACTTGTGCTTCGATGAAGTCCATTACCTGCTTTTGTAATTTACAACGATTCAAACGGTTAATTCTGGTAATGCCGCCAGGGCTCATTACATTCACTTCAATAAGCTTATCGCCAATAAGATCTAACCCAACAAAGTGCAAACCATCGGCAACTAACTTTGGGCCAATTGCTTGGCATAGCGCTAGTTGCTCGGGAGTTAATATGTGTTTAACTTCTCTGCCGCCAGCATGAATATTTGAGCGAACATCGTCCTCTGCAGGAATTCTTCGCATAGCACCAATGGCTTGGCCATTTAGCATCAGAACGCGTATATCACCTAGCTCTGCGCCTTCTACATATTCTTGCAAAATAACGTAGTTACCTGGGTCATCGCCGATATAAAAATCTAATAAGGATTTAAAGCTTTTTTTAGCGCTTTTTTCTAAAACAATAACGCCTTTTCCACCAAAACCATTTAATGGTTTTAAAATCATACGCTCGCTATCGGAATCTAGTAATACGCGCTCTAAATAGTCACGATTTTTAGACACATGAGTTGCAGGTACAAAGCGATTTGCTGCTCCGCTGAAAGATGCGGTATAGAGTTTGTTATTTGCAACGCGCAAACCTTCTAATGAGTTCATGATAAAAGTGTCTTGCTTCACTGAATCTAAAAAATTCAGTGACATCACTTCTAACGGCGGGTTAGCGCGCATAAAGATTGCATCAAAGCCGCCCATGGGTAGTTTGCTGCGTTTAAACTGAGCATTCTTGTAGAATACTTGAGATTTTTCAGGCAGTTTTTTATCGCCACGAACTAATACATCGCAAAAACCATAAACAATACTTTCGCGCATTGTCAGGTTGCCAGGCGTGCAGATAGCGACGGTATGGCCGCGTGCTGCTGATTCATGGATTAACCGTAAAGTGGTATCGGTTTCTGGTGAAATGCGCTGCCAGGGATACATCAAAAAACAAATTTTCACGAGTGACTCAATTTAATAATTAGACTTCTCGGAAATGTACTCGAGATTCTAAAAATCAAAAGCGATGTTTTTTACTCCTGACGATCAGTTTTTTTGTTGGTTGTATTTTTGCTACTCTGAAACGACAAAACCCGACAGTTAGCCGGGTTTTGCATCAATCATTTTTAATATTAATTTGTGAGAGGGCGATCGTGTTTAATCTTGCATATCATCATTGCTGTCATTGACTTCAATATCATCGTCATTTGCAGCATCTTGATCATTTTGATTTAGTTGACTTGATGCAGAAAGAGCAGAAGCTGTTTGTTTACGAGGCTGTGCTGAGTTGTCTTTAATTGCAGTACACAAACCCATTTGCATATTACGTTTTTTAGTGCAGTCGAGGTAAAGTAACCACAGTTTTTCTAACACAGTTTCAGCCGCTTGGTGACCAGCGATCACTTCGAGCATTCGTTGTTCAGCAGCGTTTTCAGCGATTCTTTTCCCTAGAACCAGTTGGCTAATCGTGCTGCCGTAAGTTTCTAGAAGTTTTGCTTGTTGAATCGTAAAGTCACCGCTGCGGTCAAAGCCGCGAGGATAGTTCTTATGATCATTCCAGCGTTTGCCAGGAACAATTTGCTGGTCGGTTTCATCAGGCTTATTCAGCCTTTCCTGACTTGAGAGTGCTGTTTGCATAAGATCGTGCTCGCTTTTTTGTCAAAGCCAATTTATAAAGAAATTACGCCGGAATATTGGACAAAATCCTTGAGCTGTAAAATGAATAATTTTTATCGTCTGGAGAAATAATTTTGGATACAGAGTTGTTGAAGACCTTTCTAGAAGTTGAAAGAACCCGCCATTTTGGCCGGGCGGCTGAGAATCTGTATTTAACTCAATCGGCAGTCAGCGCTCGAGTTCGGCAGCTGGAACAACTTCTGGGGATAGCGCTTTTTGAGCGGTTTCGTCACAATATTCAGCTGACTCATGCCGGTGAAAAGTTAAAGCGGCATGCGCAATCAATATTGCTCTCTTGGGAAAGAGCACGTCAGGAAGTTGGGTTGAGAAACGACAGTGGTCAGCAAATTGCTATTGGTGCAACACCTAATCTGTGGGACTTGCTGATGCAAGATGATTTGGGTGAACTGTATGGTGATTATCAAGAACTTGCTCTAAGAGCAGAAATGCAAAGCCATGAAGTGATTCTGCGCCGATTAATGGAGAGAACCTTAGATTTAGGTGTGGTGTTTGATCCACCGAAAATTGACGAGCTTAAGACGCGCTTGTTAACAGAAATTAACCTAGTGATGGTGGCAGACCATTCGTGTTCGCTCAGTGATGATAGTTGGCGTAAGCGATGGGTTTCGGTGGATTGGGGTACCCAGTTTTCTTTGCTGCAAGCACAAATGCCAGAGCAGTTTCCGCGCCCTGTTTTACATACTAATAACGGTCGAATTGCCCGGGACTTTTTATTAACTCGCGGCGGCTGTGCTTATTTGCCTCAGCTGTTGGTTCAACCAATGCTCGATTTAGGGAAGTTGCATCTGGTGAAGGGGGCGCAAGAAATCAGCCGTCAGGCTTGGGCTTGTTGGCATAACAGTCAAGTGAATCTTGATTTGATTGAACACGTTTTATCTCGCTTAAAGAACGAGTAGTTTTTTTGATCGACAAGAATAGAAACTATCGTTTTACCTACTTCAGTGTTCGCTGCATGATCGCGTCAGAAATTACTTCCTGGGGCATTGGCTATGAAACACACTTTTACACACCTCTTGCTGGCAGGTGGCCTGGCAGTTTCATTTGCCAGTGCTGCCAACTCAAATCAGTTGCAAGAAATCACTAATGAATGCCAAGAATGGGCAGTTGAAGATCAAGTTGATCCAGACTTTTTAGATGATTATTTGCAATCCTGCATCAAAGAGACTCTTGCAGGCTATGAAGAGTCTACAGAAACGCTAGATACCACTGAGCAATCGGAGCTGGACCGAGTGCAACAGGAAGGTTTTTTAGAAGCCACCGATTAAAGCGTTGCTAGCTTTAGCGCCTGTGGTCTTAAAAGACTTCAGGCGTTTTTTTTGTCTGAAAAAGACGAGTTAAAATAAATGAAAAAAATCTGGAACAGAATTTCTCGCCGCACACTTGGAAAGAACTTTGAGCAATTAGGTGATGAAGAGCAGCAAGTGGTTGTTTCGATAGCTGAAGGTGAAGCAATTTCACAAAATACCAATGACACATTTAAAGATCAAATGACCTTTGGTGAAAAAGCTGCAGATAAAATTGCTGAGTTTGGCGGCTCGTGGGGTTTTATTGGTTGGTTTTTTTTAATGCTTGGTTTGTGGATTGGCAGTAATTTAATTCTGATTGCACAGGGAAAAACTGCTTTTGATCAGCCGCCATTTATTCTACTGACAATGGTATTGTCGGTGGTTGCTGCATTGCAGGCCCCCATTATTATGATGAGCCAAAACCGGCAAAGTAAAAAAGACCGAATGAACTCACAAATTCATTATGAAGTGAGTTTGAAGCTTGAATTAGAAGTTACTCGGCTTCATCAGAAAATAGAATCAATGAGAATAAAACTGGAAGAACAAGATGATGATGATATTTAAGCAATGGCTGCTGATAGTTGCAATGCTGGTTGCGATAGTAGTTTTGCTAAAATTACTTGATAAACGTCTGGTTAAATTGTTGGATGCTGATCGTTATCCACAAATGCTGCAATGGATTCGATTGATATTATATAGCGCCTGCATGTTGGCAATATTGGCGTTAATTCTTAATGTGTTGAATGTGAGCTCAGAGAGTGTACGGTTTTTTATCGGCTCAGTAATGGCGCTATTGGGTGTAGCTTTATTTGCAGAATGGTCATTGCTCAGCAATTTGAGTGCTGGGCTAATGTTGATGTTTACCGCGCCAGTGTCAGTGGGTGATAACATTAAAGTATTAGATAAAGACATACCGTTACAAGGGCGAATTCGCTCAATTGGTTTAATTTATACCAGATTGATTTCTGTTACAGGTGATGATTATTTACTACCGAATAGAATGTTATTGCAAAGCCGCTTGCAAAAAATATCAGGCAAACCAGTGATTGAAGTGAGTTTGAAGTCGGTTGAGAGTGTTGTTAAAACGCTGCATTCTTAATCCGTGCGGTTTTATATAAAAACAACCACTGATTGACATCTGTCATGTTTTAATATGCTCATTATTTTATTTTTTTCTTTGGTTAGCCATCTGAATAGAAGTATCTAACTGATGCGCTAGTAGCATTTTAGTAAATCATATCGTATTATTTGCCCGCCTTTTTTTAGGTTAGTGTCGTATTGATGTAAGTGCGGCATATTTATGCATTTGGTTGGGGGATTACCATGAAGTTGTTTGCTAAAGTATGTGTGTTGGTTGCTAGTGTTGCATTTTTGGGCGGCTGTGCTCACGGAATTCAGATTACACCAAAAATTGAAGATATTCGCTCGGTCGAAGTGGCAAGACAAATTGATAAAAATGTTGGCTATTACATTTCTGATGCAGATAAACTCAAAGAAGTAATCACAGCAGGTGGTGGCGGTGATAAGGTGAAATACAAGCCATATGCCGATACTGAGGCTGCTTTGAATGCTATGTTAAGCAATATTTTTTCCAAGGTTTATGCTGTTCAGGATTTGAATGATTCTGCATATATTTCGGATAAAAATATTACCTATGTCTTCCAACCTTCGATTGTAACTAACTCATCTTCAGATAGTGCATTCACTTGGCCGCCAACTGATTTCGATGTTGAATTGACTTGCACTGTTATTAACGAAGATGGCAAAACAGTTTGGATCAAGACTGTAAAAGCATCTGGTAATGCAGAGTTTGATGAATTCAAAAGTGATTTCTCTTTATCTGCTCGCCGCGCATCTGCAAGTGCCTTCAAACAAATGATGGTTGAAATTTCTTCAGCTAAAGAACTGTAAGGTACGGATATGAAAGTAGTAAAAATCCTATTGGCTGCAATAGTCTTTTCGAGCATGCTTGGTTGTACCATGGTTGCACCACAGTATCAGCCAGATTTCACTAGCATTAATGATTTGAAAGATCTTGAGCTGCCCAAAATGCGGTCAGGTGAATTCAAGGATAACAATAAACATGTAAATGACATTTCTTTGCGTGGAACCTCCCTTGTATCCCCGTACAGTAATTCTTTTGCTGAATATCTGAAAAAAGCGCTTGAAGAAGATTTAAAGCAAGCGGCACTGTGGCATTCACCAAGTGATATTGTTGTAACAGGAGAGTTACTTGAAAATGATGTAGATGCATCTGGCTTTAGTACAGGTGAAACAGACATCTCTGCTCGTTTCATTGTTTTATCCTCGGGTAAAGAAGTCTATAACAAAGTTCATAAAATTCATTATGTTTGGGACTCTTCTTTTGTTGGGGCTGTTGCTATTCCTAATGCAGCAAATAGCTATCCAGTTGGTGTTCAAAAACTGCTCAAAGCATTCTTCAGTGACCGCGAACTGATTGCCACACTTAAGTAGTGGTTGTGCAAAATAAAGCAGGGCGAAAGCTCTGCTTTATTTAGAAATATTGACTCTTCTGTGCAATCTGCACAATGCTCACCAAGTGTCACTGCTAGAATCAATATCAGCCAATCTTGGCAAGTCACTACCATTTCAAAGCGGCAGTAGCCTTATATCCATTTCCATTTTATCCGCTTAGGCGGTATTTTGTCTGGCATAACAATAAGAAATGGACATCTTATGTCGCTGCTGGTTCTGATTCCCTTCTATTTTTTAATTCCAATTGCCGCTATCGCGCTATGTATGCGCAGCCCGCTGGTAAACAAGCTCGGCCCAGTGATTGTCTGCTACGCGCTGGGTATTTTTCTTGGCTTGGGCATGGAGCAACTGTCGCTGACCAGTGAAGCCTTGGCGGCTGGCCAAGAAGAAATGCTGGGTATTTTGGTGGCGCTGGCACTGCCTCTATTGTTATTTTCCACCGATGTTCGCGGTTGGTTTGGTCAGGCTGGAAAGGCAGCAATTGCGATGAGTTTCGCATTATTGTCGGTTACTTTAGTTGCCACACTGGCGGCAATTCCTTTAATAGGAGAGGTTGATAATTTATGGCAAGTTGCTGGAATGGCAGTTGGCGTTTTTACCGGCTCGACACCGAATGTTGCTGCAATCAAGGTAGCCACCGAAGCCAGTTCTGACACTTTTTTACTGGTGCACGGTTACGATGTAATCACCAGTATGATGTATTTACTGCTGGTCATGACTGCGGCACATAAAGTTGCCAAACTGTTTCTTCCTGCGTTCGCAGAGAATAAAGATACTGACGAGGAAGGCGATCATGATGAGCATCTGGAGCAGTATAAAGAACTAGTAATGCCATCTCGATTGAAAAATCTGGGATTAGCGGTATTAGCCACGGTTGCCGTTGTCGGGCTTTCTGTTGCTATATCAAAATTGCTGCCAGCGAGTTATAGCACCATGGCGGTAATTCTACTGCTGACCCTTGGCGGGGTGTTGTGTGCGCTATCCGATAAAATCCGTAACATCCGCAACACTTATCATCTAGGTATGTTTTTGATCATGGCATTTTGTACGGTTGCTGGATCGTTATTTACCTCGGCAATTTTCGAACAGATCACTTGGCAGTTAATGGCCTACTTCCTGGCAATTGTTTTTGGTTCGATGTTGCTGCACTTGCTGTTATGCAAATTTACTAACATTGATGCTGATACTTTTTTAATCACCTCAGTAGCGTCTATTTGTTCACCGCCTTTTGTGCCGGTTGCGGCGGCGGTAATGAATAACCGAAAAATAATGTTGACCGGTTTGAGCTCCGGGGTGATTGGCTATGCAGCCGGTAGCGTACTGGGAATTGGTGTCGCATTGATGGTTAAGCATTTGGGTGGATTGTAATGTTATTAATAAGTGTTGTATTGGCCGTTATATTGGGTGCTGGGTGGTGGTTGCGTGATAAGGGTAAGCCGCATAACCGGTACTTCAGCCAAATCCAGCAGACCTTGCAACAGTCGGCACCTGGTCGACCGATTATGCTAGTGGATATGGATCGGGTAGATGCCAATATTGAAAAGGTTCGTCAGCATGTTAGTGATACTTCCAAAGTTCGGCTGGTAGCCAAATCACTGCCTTGCCCGCAGTTGCTGGAATATTTAATGCAGCAGCTGAACACCAATCGGTTAATGGTTTTCCACCAGCCTTTTTTGAATCAAATGTTTTCGAGGTTTACCGCGGTTGATTTTTTAATCGGCAAGCCATTTCCTAAACAATCGTTAATTACTTTTTTAAATCAAGTAGAACCTGGCAACCAAAATCGTATAGAAAAAATTCAGTGGCTAATCGATTCTGAAAAACGTTTGCACCAGTACTTACAGATAGCCCAGCAAAGAAAGCTCCAGCTAAATATCAGTATCGAAATTGATACCGGTTTGCACCGTGGAGGGTTAAAACATGCCAAAGAAGCGACACCATTGCTGGAAATGATTAAAAATAATCCACAGCATTTAAAACTAGCTGGCTTTATGGCCTACGAACCGCATTTGGCAAAGGCACCATTGTCGATTCTGCAAGCCAGTGGCCGGGAAAAAATGCTTAAAAGCTATGCCGAGTTTGTCGCGCTAGCGAAAATAGATTACCCAGAGTTGGTTAGTGACGTATTGTGCTGCAATAGCGCAGGTAGTATGACTTACCAGTTATATCCGGAGTCTGATCGTGGTGTGATTAACGATATTTCTATCGGCTCTGCCTTTGTTAAAACCAGTGATTTTGATTTACCAACCTTGGCGGATCATCAGCCTGCAATGTTTATTGCCACGCCAGTGCTGAAAAAACACAGTGGATTAACTCTGCCATTCGCCGAAGGTTTATCGACCATGGTTTCTCGATTGAATAACAATCTTCAGCAATCCTATTTCACCTATGGCGGCTGGTGGAAAGCTGAAGCTTGTTCGCCGCAAGGATTAAAAAATAATGGTTTATACGGGCGCAGCACTAACCAGGAATTACTGGTAGGCTCACCGAAAACTGCATTAAATGTTGATGATTATGTTTTTTTACGCCCAACTCAAAGTGAGTTTGTTATGTTGCAGTTTGGTCAGTTGCATATGCTGCGTGGGCAAAAAATTGAACAGCGCTGGGCTACTTTTCAACAGGATTATTAATGACACTCAGTTGATATTAATCACTGGAATTTAAATTAACAGCGAACCAATCGTAGGCTTGATAAGCTTTCGGCGCAATCAGACACTTTGGGGTTTATTACCAAGCGTCTGATTTCGTTAACACTCATAAAACCTACATGAGTCAACCAAAATAGCTTAATTATTTTTTGATGAAATGCAGGCATTGATTGGGATCATTCCCAGTGAACCTTTGCTGCAGATGTTTTGTCTATACCTAAGCTATTTCAAGGTGTGAATTCTGCACTTTGAAATAGCTTGGGTATACTCTGCATACAAACCTTCAAGTGAGATATTTATGCTGCCGATGGGAACCATTATGACCGGCTGTATGTTTGCCGGCGTTATTTATGCCGGACTAGTTAAGCCGTTAACTGCTGCAAAACCTACAGCGACCGTAATTGATAAACTGTTTGCCAGTTTGTTGCTGTTGGCAGGTAGCTGGAATGTACTGTGGTACGCCAGCCAGAATATTGGGCATTTTTGGGGAAAAATGGCGCTGCTTTCTGGCTTATTAATGTGGCTGACTTCGGCGTTACTTTTCCAGTTTAAGTTTTTGCCGCAATGGCTGGTTAAAGCCAAGCCGCTTGTGATACTTGCCTTAGCTGCTTGCTGTTTTAAATATGGCTATACCATTTATAGTTTTTAATTTTCTAGTATTCGTTTTTAATGTTAAATAGTTAAAGTCCTTCCACCATCCACAGCAATCACTTGCCCAGTAATATAGGGTGAGTGTTTGGCTAAAAATAGCACGGTATTGGCAATATCTTGTTCTTCTCCTAACCGGCCTAGTGCAATTTTGTCTAGTGTCTTCTGTTGTGCTATTTCATCTGATTCGGTTTGTGCCTCTGGCCATAAAATTGCGCCTGGAGATACCGCATTAACTCGAATCTCAGGTGCCAGTTCTTTGGCCAAAGCTTTGGTCATTTGAATCAAACCGGCTTTGGCAATTGAATAGACGGCAAAGCCGGGCATGGGCCGTTCACCGTGAATATCGGTAATATTAATAATGCTGCCTTGCTGTTGTTTTAGATAAGGTTGGCAAAGTTGTGATAAAAAGAACGGCGCTTTCAGATTACTACCAAGCAAATCGCTCCAGTCAGCTTCGGTAACATCGCCAATAGCAGTGGGATAAAAGCTTGAGGCATTATTAACCAGCAGGTCTATTCGGCCAAAATGAACCGTGATTTTTTCAACCATTGTCTGAAGTTCTGACTGCTGTAATAAATCTGCTTGAACCACTATGGCAGAATTGCTTCTATGCTGGTTGAACATATTGGCTAGCGCTTGTGCTTGCAGCAGTGACTGGTTGCAATGAAGTACAATCCGATAACCCTGTTGGTGAAGTTGTCGGGCGATTGCTGCACCGATCCTTTTTGCTGCGCCAGTAATCAAGGCAACAGGTAACTGTGGTGAATGAGCCATAAAGCCTGCAAATTTGTAGCTAACAATAAAGACAGCCTAACGTTTTTTTTCTGGTGGGAGAAATTGTGGAACTGGTTCAATGGATTATTCTGGCCTTATTACAAGGACTGACAGAGTTTTTACCTATCTCCAGCTCTGCCCATTTGATTTTGCCTTCGCAAGTTTTTGGTTGGCCGGATCAAGGGATAGTTTTTGATGTAGCGGTTCATTTGGGCTCGCTAATTGCCGTGGTCAGTTACTTCCGCAAAGAACTTTTGATAATGAGCAAAGACTGGCTGCAATCGGTGAAATTGCGACAGCCAGCTTTTTCGGCGGAATCCAAGCTGGCTTGGGCAGTATTGCTGGGAACGATTCCGGTTGGCTTGATTGGTTTGTTGCTGAATCAGTTTATTAGTGCCAATTTGCGTTCCGCTTGGGTGATTGCGATTACCACGGTGGTGTTTGGACTGTTGCTAGGTAAGGCAGATAGTTGTTGTTCTGGTCAGCGAAATGAGCATCAACTGACCTTTAAAGATGTTTTGATAATCGGTGCCGCCCAGGCGTTGGCGCTGGTTCCAGGGACTTCACGTTCTGGCATTACGATTACCGCAGCATTGTTTTTGGGCTTTTCCCGGCAAGCCGCTGCGCGCTATTCATTTTTGCTTTCGATACCAGTGATTGTATTGGCATCAGGCTTTGAGCTAGAGCAAATGCTGGCGGCCGATATGACGATTCACTGGGGTTATTTAATATTAGCAACCGCGGTTTCTTGTGTCAGTGCTTACGCCTGTATCAGCATATTTTTAAAACTGATGGATCGAATCAGCATGCGACCATTTGTAATTTATCGCCTGTTATTGGGCGCCGCTCTGGTTGGCTTACTGCTTAGTGGCGTGATTCGTTAGCGTCCATCTATCTACTTACCTACCTGCTCGCTTGGGTAACAGTTACTCTGTTATCCAGCTGCTTTTGTCAAAAAACCTCAAATTTTTCAAGCAAACTTCGACCAAAGTTGTAATAGCCGCTATTGCAAAGACCTCCTGATTAACAGTTTAATTAGACAAATCTAATAAAGACAAATCAGATATAAAAGGGAGTGATCATGGCGCAGATTATTGTACTGGGTGCCGGTTTGGGTGGTATGCCTGCGGCATATGAGTTGCGTAGTTTGCTGGATGAATCTCACAAGATCACCGTGGTGAACCCTGTTGATCAATTTCAGTTTGTGCCTTCAAACCCGTGGATTGTTACTGGATGGCGCAAGCCAGAAGAGATCAGCTTTCCACTCAGCCCTTTTTTAAATAAAAAAAATATCGACTTGGTGGCCAGCCCACTACAAAAGCTGGAACCACTGGAAAACAAACTTCAGTTGGCCAACGGCGATTGGTTGCAATATGACTATTTAGTTATTGCTACCGGGCCAGAGCTGGCTTTTGATGAAGTTCCGGGGTCAGGACCTGAACAAGGTTTCACTCACTCAGTTTGTAGTCTGGCGCACTCAATTACTGCTGCTGAGGCTTATCAAGAATTATTAGATCAACCCGGCCCGGTGATTATTGGGGCGATGCAGGGTGCCAGTTGTTTCGGGCCAGCTTATGAATTTGCTTTTGTGGTCGATACCGATTTGAAAAAGCGCAAGTTGCGGCATAAAACCCCTATCACTTTTGTCACCAGTGAACCTTATATTGGTCATTTAGGGTTAGGTGGTGTAGGGGATTCTAAAGGTATGTTAGAGGCCGAGTTACGTCAGCGGCATATTCAATGGGTGACCAATGCGCGGGTAATTAAAGTCGAAAAAGGCATGATGCATGTACAAGGGTTAAATGAAGCAGGCGAAGTGGTTAAAGACCTGCAAATGCCGTTTGATTTTTCGATGATGATTCCGGCTTTCCGTGGCATTAAACCGCTGCGAGAAGTGGAAGGCTTGGTGAACCCTCGTGGTTTTGTCACTATCGATGATTACCAGCGTAACCAAGGCTATGCCAATATTTTTTCAAGTGGAGTTTGTGTTGCCATTCCGCCAATCGAGAAAACGCCGGTTCCCTGTGGTGTGCCAAAAACGGGTTATATGATTGAATCTATGTCGCGTGCGCTAGCCGAAAATATTGCAGCAGAGATTAAAGGGCAACCAATAACATCTAAGGGTGCATGGAATGCAATTTGCCTAGCAGATATGGGCGATACCGGTGTCGCTTTTGTCGCTATGCCACAAATACCGCCACGTAATGTTGCTTGGATGAAAAAAGGTAAATGGGTGCATTTAGCCAAGGTCGCTTTCGAGAAGTACTTTATTCGAAAAATGCAAAAGGGTACCCCCGAGCCAATCTATGAAAAGTATGTATTGAAGGCGATGGGCATTACTCTGATGGACAAATAACGAGTATTAAAACCATTGCGCATAAAAAATGGCAAACCGGTTAAGGTTTGCCATTATTGCTGGTTAGTAGGGGGGTTAACCAGTTTGTGGAGCATTCGTTTTCTTATCAGTTGTTTCATTGTAAAGGGGAGAACAACAAAACGTGCAATTCAATTTGATCTTAAAAACGTAACTCTTAATTTTTTTCAACACTGTAAAAGCTGTCATTAACCGCATTCAGTTTTGCTGTTGCTCCGTTTGCGATCACAGAATAAGACTGGCACTTTTTCTTTAGGTTCCCTTCCCTCTGTAAAAAATGGTTTTAGCCTATCAGAGGTAGATTTTTCAAGATCAGTGCCCACCTGCAAACCAAGCTAGATTTCTAGGTAAGATTCGCCTTGGCTACTACAGCACTCGATTAACTTCTGATCAAAAGTGCCTTCATCACGCGTCGAGATCCAATCTTCACCATTCCAGGCATAGTGGAAACCGCCGCTGGTTGCAGCTAACCATAATTCATGGCCAGAAATTTGTGGGCTGACAATTATCTGAGTGCCATTGTCGAATTCAACGGTCAAAATGCTTCCAGAGACATCGTAATCGATGTCTGCATCTTCTAGCCGGTCTTCTAACTGGCTGATTTTTTGTTCGATCAGTTCGCGAAATTCACTATCGTTCATGTCAGTCATGGGGGTTTCACCAGAAATAAAAGCGCTAAAGCGATTGGCTGGAATCCTTGTCGAATCTATGGCTGCTGTCAACTTTAAAACTGCTGCTGTTATCTGCGGAAAACGCTGTTTATACTGCGCTGAGTTGCTGGCGAGTTTTCTTGATAGCAACAGAACATTATCAATAAACAAAACTGATGAATGAGTAAATACTCATTGTGGCTATTTTTGGAGAAATCAAAGTGATTCGCAGTATTTTCTTTTGCCTGGTGTTGAGCCTCGGGGTGGGGACAACAATGGGATTAGCCGGATGTGGTCAGAAGGGGAAACTGGTTTCGCCTGCTTCAAGTAGCCAGTCAGTTATACAGAATTCTGATCAGGGTGCTCCATGAGTCAATTTGAATACCAAAATAATCAGCTGCATGCCGAGCGCTGCAGTTTGAGCGAGCTGGCTGAAACATTTGGTACGCCTTTATATGTCTACTCGCGTAAAAGCTTGAGTGACAGTTATTTGGCTTTGGAGCGGGCATTAGGCGAGTTTCCTCACCTGGTGTGTTATGCGGTAAAAGCCAATTCCAACCTAGGCGTATTAAGTGTGCTGGCCAAGTTAGGCGCCGGTTTTGACATCGTTTCACAGGGTGAGTTGGAGCGAGTGCTGGTTGCGGGTGGCGATCCATCGAGGGTGGTTTTTTCTGGCGTTGGTAAACGACCACAGGAAATGCGCCGAGCGCTGGAAGTTGGCATTCACTGTTTCAATGTTGAATCCAGCGCTGAGCTAACCGTGTTAAACCAGGTGGCAGCAGATTTAGGCAAAGTAGCCAATATCTCGTTGCGAGTAAATCCGGATGTCGATGCTAAAACCCACCCATATATTTCGACCGGTTTAAAAGAAAATAAATTTGGTATCGAATTCAGCCAAGCCGTTGAGGTTTATCAAACTGCACAGGCGATGGCGAATTTGAATGTGGTGGGTATTGATTGTCACATTGGCTCCCAGTTAACCGAGCTAACGCCATTTGTCGATGCGATGGATCGTTTGCTGGTGCTGGTTGATCAACTGGCAGCTGTTGGCATTACGTTAAAGCATGTCGATTTAGGTGGTGGTATTGGCATTCGTTATGAAAAAGGCGATGTGCCACCAACTGCCGATGAATATGCACAGGCTATTATCGGTAAACTGCAGGGTCGAGATTTGTCGCTGGTGATTGAACCTGGGCGTTCTATTGCAGGTGAAGCGGGTGTGTTACTGACTCAAGTGGAATATCTCAAGCCAACGCCGTATCACAATTTTGCGATTGTCGATGCCGCTATGAACGATTTAATCCGCCCGGCGCTCTACAGTGCTTGGCAGGAAATTGTTGAAGTTGTACCGCGCAGCGATACCGAGCAAAAGCAGTGGGATATTGTTGGCCCAGTGTGTGAAACCGGTGATTTCCTCGGTAAAGACCGTGCATTAGCACTGCAGCAAGGTGATTTGTTAGCGGTTAAATGCGCAGGTGCTTATGGTGCTGCGATGGCGTCGAACTACAACACCAGAAATCGCCCGGCAGAAGTGCTAGTTGATGGCGAAAAAGCCCATCTGGTACGTCAGCGTGAAACGATCAACCAGCAGTTTGCTCTGGAATCAGTGATCGATTAATTGCAGGTTGCAAACTGTAAGAGAGGCCAGTCGGAATTTTCTGATTGGCCTTTTATTTATAGGGACATAATGTATCTCGCAGAGAGGCTGAACACTGGTGCGAATTTTTAACGATGATTAACCGCAATCAATTCAGATTGAGCCGTTGTTTGCTGGTTGTATTCAACCATCGGTAAAGAATTTTCAGGTTGGGCAAAGCTAACCTGACTGGCGGTTCCGTATAGGAATAAGCTAGTGGTCAGTGACAGTGCCAAATAGTAGAGCGGGAAATGTGACTTCATAATACTGCTTCTTTTTATTGTTATTGTTATTTATGGGTCTTTTGCCGTCTTGAACGTATAACTCAACTGCTAGTTATGCGTGATCAGCGTTATATAAAACTTCTCATTCATCGGAACTTTTGTCAAAGCCACTGGTCGCGGTAAAAAACCAAACAGGTGTTTGGTATGACAATTATTGATTACTGTTTCTTATTAGGGCAGTTCCGCCTCAATCTGAGGAGAGAGTAGTTGGTAGCATATGGGCGGATGGATAAAAGAATCATACCCCACGCCAAATAATGTTAACCAAAATGGGTAGGTTAAGCGATAAGTAGCTTTGCAGAGATCACAAAGATCTTTAGGGGCAAGTTTATCTATCGCTATAATCAAATTATTAGACACAATCGATGGTAAATTGTTTAAAGACTGATCGTGGTGCTTAAAATTTGTATCAAATATTAATTTTATTCTGTGATAGATAGCCCTTGTTGAGGGTTCACGTCCTGTTGTAATAATTCCGTCTAAAAGCGCCCTGTCTGGAATTTGCATTCCTTCGTCATGGGGAATAAACCCGCCTGGAGAATAAGATATTGTTGTGCCTAAAAAAGCAGGAGTAGAAAATTGATCATTGAATAGCTTGGCTTTTCTATGAGATAGCGGGCCGATGAGATGAATGTTAATTGAGGTGAGAGGTAATCCTCTTAAGATTAATAAAATTAAAAGGTTTTCTTCAGTTAAAATAATATTTTCATTTAAGGTAGGGGAATAAATTTCAGTTATATAGTGTCTGAGTAGCGGTTCTCTGACTAAATATAAATGATCAGAAGGCTGTAGATCGCTTAAATTAGCCCAAGCAAACTGTTCGACAGTAGCTGTTGGGAATTTTTTCAGTAGCATCCCCGCAATACTCAAGCTTCCTGGTTCGGGAATTGCTTCTAGCAAGATAATTCGTATAGCCATCAGTGATTCCATTCTGAATGCTTTGTAAAGTTAGACTAAACGACAGGTTTATCCTAGCCGCCGGCAAGGTTAATCTTGAATGCAATTGGTGGTTTTCAGGAAGCTTGGAGGCTATTCATTCCTCCCCAGAATTAGTGCGTAGTTGGTCTGATCGCTATTTTGGTATTGGCTTTGATCAGCTATTGGTGGTTGAAGCACTAAAAAATCCAAATATCGATTTTGCTATCGAATTTTCAATGCCGATGGTTCGGAAGTGAATTAGTGCAGTAATAGAGCCTGTTGTTTTTCTCACTATGTGGTAGAAAAACAGCTCGCGGCCAAGCGCAAAGTTACCGTTGAGATTAATTCTGGTGTGATATATCTGACGATTAAGAAAGACGGTCAAGTCATAGTCAATATAGGTGCTCTAGGGCTTTGGTATGGCAATTATTGAATACTGTTTCTTAATTAGGTCAGTTTGCTTCAAGCAAGAACTATTGTTTCATTATCATCTAAATAACGTGTTGCACGATATACGCCTACCCCGAATAAATTGGTATGTTGACGAACCATTGCGTCGATAATAATCCAAACAGGGCTTAGTTGTTCAAAATAGTAGTTGCATACGTGTAGTAAATCTTTTGGATCCATTTTTTTTAGTACCTTTTCTCCATTAAAAACTTCAGTCGATAAGTTGGATAAGCTTTTTTGAGAAAGATTATATTTTCGTTCAAATGCATGAATTGCTAAAGACCAAGGATTTGATCGTGAATCCTGCTCTTTTCCGAAGATAAGATCATGAGGAGGTTCTTTAAAAGTCGCAAAATTGTATTTTGAGAAGCTGTAGCCATATTGAGCATAGAACGGCGAAAATTTTGTGTGATTATTTTGGCATAGATCTACCAGATTAAGCGCAAAGGTTGGGTCAGTCAAACAGATGAACCGAATGTCGTCAAATTGTCCTCTTAGTTGATGGTTAATTAAACTTAAAAGTAACCTTTCTGCTGTAATTATTATGCTTTGCAGTGTTTCGGCATCAAACATTTTATATTGGTCGATTGATTGAAATGGATTGCTTACTAACAGAACTGGGTCAGTCCTGCCTATATGGCTTAAATCGGAAAATGCGAGTTGATGGATAATGCTATCAGGCTCCATCGAGACTAGCTTCCCACAGATCGCTAAGCTGGTCAGAGATGGCATCGCCTCGACCAAAATTATATGCTGTGTCACCGATTTCATTTCCGAGATTATTGGCTTTCTCTTAGTCTAGTCATTATCAGTGTTTACCCCAGCCCTCAGCGAGGTTAATCTTGCAACAAGTTGGTGGTTTTCAGGAAGCTTGATGGTTATTCATTTCTCCAAAATGCAGGGGCTGGGCAATGACTTTATGGTGATCGACCAGATCACCCAGTATGTCCGTTTGACGCCAGAATTAGTGCGCAGCTGGTCTGATCGCCATTTTGGTATTGGCTTTGATCAACTGTTAGTTGTTGAAGCACCCAAGAAGCCAGATATAGATTTCTGCTATCGAATTTTCAATGCCGATGGCTCGGAAGTGAATCAGTGTGGCAATGGAGCCCGTTGTTTTGCTCGCTATGTAGTAGAAAAACAGCTCACGGCCAAGCGCAAAATTACCGTTGAGACTAATTCTGGTGTGATGTATCTGACGATTGAGAAAGATGGTCAGGTTACTGTGAATATGGGCACTCCGGGGCTTAATCCCGATCGAATTCCTTTATTGGCCGATGCACAATCGACCCAATACAATATTGCAGTGGCTAACGATGTATTAACAGTTGGCGCAGCATCGATGGGCAATCCACACTGTGTATTACTGGTGGAAGATATTGATAGTGCGCCATTAGAAACACTCGGTCCGATGCTGGAATCTCATGATGCTTTTCCTGAGCGGGTGAATGTCGGCTTTATGCAAGTGATCAGCCGAAGCCATGTCAGGCTAAGAGTTTATGAGCGGGGCGCCGGTGAAACCATGGCTTGTGGTAGCGGTGCTTGTGCAGCAATGGTAATTGGCAAACTATGGAATATGCTGGATTCACAAGTTAGGGTCGAATTACCTGGCGGTGAGTTGGATATCCAATGGAAGGGCGGTGATAACCCCGTTTGGATGACCGGACCGGCAGAAACGGTTTATCAAGGAACCATTCGAATATAGAATAAAATATTGCCGGTTAAAAGCGGCAATATTTTCTGAACTTTAAATAATGTGAGTGCAAAAATATAATGAGTAAACCGACTGCTGAAACACAAAAAGTAATCGACTATCTCAGGAAGCACCCGGATTTTTTTGAGTCGCAACAGGAGCTTTTGTGTAGTTTGCAGCTAGGTCATGATACCGGTGGAAATGCAATTTCGCTGATTGAAAGACAAGTGCAAATTCTGCAAAAAAAACTGGTTGAGCGCGAAAAACAAACCCAGGATCTGATAACAGTTGCCCACGAGAATAACCGCCTCTATGAATCAGCCCAGCAATTTACGCTTAAATTACTGGATGCCCGAACGCTCGACCAAATAGCTGCTCAGCTTGAATGCGCTTTAAAAAATGATTTCAAATGCCAGGTGATTTCTTTGAAATTATTTTCTGACCACGACCAAGCCGGTAGTTATGCTTTTAACCATCCAGAAAAAGCACACCGGGCACTCAATCGTTTATTGGGTCAGCAAAAGCCGCTGTGTGGCCGGTTATCAAAAATTGAAATGACCTCTGTGTTTGATGATCAAGCTGAAGAAGTTCAGTCTGCAGCATTAATTCCACTAGAAGGTGGCTTAGGTGTTTTAGGCATTGGAAGCCACGATCCAGAACATTTCCGTGGTGATTTGGGTACTCTATTTCTGGTGCATATGGGCAAAATACTGACCCGATGTTTGCAGCATCTTGAAGTTAAGCCTTTGGTCATGTCTGCTGCCGATGCCTAATTCCGACTCGCAGTCTGTATTATCAATTAAGAAAGCGATTGAAGGTTTTTTACAACATCTGGCCAGTGAGCGACGTCTCTCTGGCCACACGCTTTCAGCTTATCAGCGACACCTTGAAACCCTTTCGTTATACCTCGATGAAATTAATCTACACCGATTACAAAAAATCGATCAAAAACATTTAAAAGGATTAATTAATCGACAACGCGCCGCGGGGATTTCTGCCAAAAGTATTCGTCAACCAATTTCAGCATGGCGCAGCTTTTTTGCTTGGTTAGTATTAAAAGAACAATTATCTGACAATCCCGCTAATGGATTAAAACCGCCGAAAGCAGAAAAGAAATTACCGGTTACTCTTGATGTTGATTCCACCCAACAGCTGCTTGATCATATTTCAGAAGATGCACTTTCAATTCGTGACTTGGCATTTATGGAATTGTTTTATGCTAGCGGTATGCGGTTATCTGAATTACAGCAGCTGGATTTAATTGATATCGATTGGCAGCAACAATTAATCAAAGTACTAGGTAAAGGGCAAAAAAGCCGCCTAGTTCCTTTTGGAAAAAAAGCCGCTCAAGCGCTAAAGGCGTGGATTGACGATAGACAACAGTGGCCAGGCAGCCAGTTGCCAGCCTTGTTTTTAAGCCAGCGTGGAAGGCGAATCACCCAGCGAGCGATTCAGCAAAGGTTAGATGTTCGAGGGCGCCAGGCAGGTTTAAATCAACGATTACACCCGCACAAATTACGTCATTCTTTTGCCAGCCATCTACTTGAGTCATCGAGCGATTTACGCGCGGTTCAAGAATTGCTAGGCCATGAAAATATCTCAACCACCCAGATTTATACTCATTTAGATTTCCAGCACCTAGCCAAAATTTATGACCAGGCGCATCCTAGAGCGAAGAGCCGTAAAAAATAATAAAGCCATTAATTATAAAAATTATTTAGCGGCTTTTTTAGATGTTTCGTTTTACTGCGTCAGGCTATAAGAAGTCAATTTACCGTCTGGATTAGCAATATATAAATTACCATACCCGCCAATGGCTAGCTGTCCAACTTCCGTTGTTTGCCAAACTACTTCTTGTGTACTGATATCCAAGGCATATGTTGCATTTTCTGTAGAGCAGAATAATAAATTATTACTAATGATCATAGTGCCTGATATGTGATCTTCACTGCTAGTACCAGCAATCCAGCTCCATTGCCGACTACCATCTAAAACATTTAGAGCCTCAACGGAACCATTGCTGATGGTATAAATGGTATTGTTGGCAACCACCGGCTGGCCAGAATACTGATTGTCTTTTTGCCATGTGATATTCCGGTTTTGCAGATCAAAACTGAGTAGCCGACCATTATTTATTGCGAATACCTGATTTTTAAAAAGAACCGGAGCAAGATTCATACTCCAATCTGACCAGTCAAAATCAGGGTCTTCTATAACAAACTCAGTTGAGCCACCAATTCTGTTAGTTGCAGTTAACAAACCAGGATAGCTACCAGTATTTGAGCCGAGATAGCTGATGACGTATTGCTCATTAATTGCAGGTGTCCACTGATCATATTGATGTAGCTGGGCAAACCATAGTTGAAGTCCATCTTGGTTATCGGATGCGTAAACCCCTCCACTATTGCCGCCGTTGTAGTAGATATCATCGGCAAAAACGGTGGGCGCATAATAATCATCCCATTGGCTATTGAAGCTTTTTTTAAATTCCAATGCCTTAGTTTTCTGATCTAATGCCCATAAAAATGTATCTTCACGACCACTAGACGCTAGGTAAACTTTTCCGTTGCCTGTTGCAGGTGGACTGATGCTATAGAGCGAAGAGAAATCTTCATTCCATTTAGTTTCACCTGTTTCAATATCGATTGCATATAGGAATGAGTTAACCGCAAATACGGTTTTATCTGCAGTAGCGATCGGCTTGAGCTGGCCCGTTTCACCTAATTGAACACTCCATTTTAATTTGAAATTTTCTGGATTAAAGGTGAATGGGATATAACCATTATGTTCAGCATTGCCTTGGTAAGTGCTCCAATCAGAGAGAATTTTACCAGAGGTTGTATCTTTGTCGTCTGAGCCTGAAGAGCCACACCCAGTTAATATGCCCATTCCAAGGGCGAAGAGTAGTGCAGTCGTGACGGGTTTTAAATGCATTGTTATGATGCCTGTCTTATTATATTGCTTTTGCGATATATTGCATCGAATGTAAAAAAGCCGCAACAGCTTTAAATCTATTGCGGCTAATTACATTAAATAATTAGGTCCTATAGCCGGCAACCAATCCTTTTAAGTCACTTGCCAGTCCAGCAAGTTGGGTGCCCACTGAAGCGGTTTCTTCAGCGCCGGTTGCAGTGTCTGTTGCCAGTTGTGCAATATTACTGATATTGCGGTCAATCTCTTCAGATACGCAGCGCTGTTCTTCAGCAGAAGCGGCAATTTGTTGGTTCATTTGTTCCATCTGGCCAACAGCATCTTCAATATTTTTTAAGGCTTCGGTGGTTTTGCCAATATTTTGTGAACCTGCTTCGGCTGCTGTTAGGCCGCTATTAATTGCTTTAACTGTGCTATCAACACCATGGCGAACCCGAGCAATGATTTGTTGAATTTCTGAAGTTGATTCTTGAGTTTTGCTGGCAAGGCTGCGAACTTCATCGGCCACTACGGCAAAACCTCGACCAGACTCACCGGCACGGGCAGCTTCTATTGCTGCGTTTAAAGCCAGCAAGTTAGTTTGGTCAGCAATGCCACGAATCACGTCTAATACCTGGCCGATATTCTCGGCATCTTGTTGTAATTCACGAGCAGTAGTTGCTGCATTTTGAGTTTCGCTGGCAATATGAGAAATGCTACTGGCAGATGATTGCGCTTGCTGCAAACCTTCACAAGTAGTGGAAACAGCAAGCGCCGATATATTGGATGCATTAGCCGTGTTTTGCGCGACTTCTTCTACCGTTGCGGTCATTTCATTAATAGCGGCTGCGACTTGTTGTACTTCTTGCTGTTGCTTGGTGCATTCCCTTCGGGTTTGTTCGGCGACAGCGGCACCGCGATTACTGGCATCTTGTAATTCACCGGTGGCATTAGATACTTTCATGCAAAGAGATTTTAGATTATTTACAAAAGCATTAAATGAATTGGCAACGCAGGCAATTTCATCTTTGCCACGAATTTTAAGCTGGCTGTTTAGATCGCCACCGCCCTGTGCAATTTCTTGCATTCGACTTTGTAATAAATTCAGTCGATTAGAAATTCCTAGAGCAATACTAAGTGTGCATGCGAATAGAATGATGGCTAATAAAAATGCTACAGACAGATTCTTTTTAACTGCACTGTCTAATTGCTGATTAATAAATATATTTAACTGCTGATCAAGTTGTTCCATTTTAGCTGCGGCGTCTGAAGCGGCTTTTCTTAGCTCGCCACGCGCACCATTTTTATGAGTTAAACCCAGCTCAATATGTGAATCGATTAGTCTTATTAATCCTGTCTTATATAGTGTCAACGTCGGTTGTAAAGCAGCAACAGGCTGGCCTTCATGGGATAATTGTAAAAGCAAAGCATCGGCTTGTTGAATGAACTGATCACGGTACTTCAGGTTCTTACGCAGTAGAAAATCCTTTTCCTGACGGCGTAAGCTGAGCAACGATTTACTCAAGTCATCCCGCTGTAAAACATATAGCTGTTGCTCCAAGGATTTTGCCGCTGATCGTAACTTTCCTCTTAGGCCTTGTTTCTCATCCAGCCCTTGTTGGATCATAGTGTTAGCGAGTTGCTCGAAACGCTTTTGATAGGTTTCAATTGCACTGTGATAGGTGCCCAGAGCCTGCTGGTTGATACCTTGTTCAGTTAGTAAAGATGCAAGTTGTTGCTCTATCTGAAACTGCTGATTGAGGTTATCCTTGTGTTGTTTCAGGTATTTGTCTTGCTGGCGAAGTAAGAAATCCTTTTCGTTACGACGAAGTTGCAGCAGACCTTGCTCAAGTTGAGCTAGTGTCAGGCGGGTATAATCTAGCTGACGGGTCTGGCTTAAGGTGTACTGGTTGAGCGCCATTAGAGTCAAAATGGTAAGCGCCATGCCCGCCGAGATACTAATCAGTTTACTTTTGATCGACATGTTAGTGCATTTGCCTCACTGAGGTAGTTGTTAATGGCAAGCGTTATGAGTTAAAGAATTAAACATGTATTTTTAATTCATCTGCCATATTAATTAATTTTTAGAGATTTATGATTGTGTATGACTTAATAAAGTCCATAACCTAAGAGTTATACCTGCCGCTGTGGAGAAAAAAATGTCCCAGAGCAATACCCCGAACTACATAGAAAATAACAAGCTGTTATCTGCAGAATTTGTGAAGGCTATCAGTTTCGACCTTGATGACACCTTATGGGATAACATACCTGTCATTATGGGTGCAGAGCGAGCGCTATGGGGTTGGTTAAATATTAATGCACCGAGAATTGCTAAAAAATTCTCGATGTGGGAGATGATTCAACAACGGCAATTGCTGTCAGAAAAATACCCTGAGCTAGCTCATGATTTGAGTGCACTAAGAATCAAAGGGTTAACTTTAGCCTGTGAGGTCACAGGTGAAGATCCTGTGATTGCAAAATTGGGCTATGACTTTTTTATTCAGGAAAGAAACCGAATATTTATTGCTCCTGAAGTATTTAGCTTGCTAGAAGAGTTGAAAAAACACTACCAACTATGTGCGATTACTAATGGTAATAGCGATATTAATCGCTTGGGGCTGGATAAATACTTTGATTTCTCGATCAGCCCGAAAGATGCCGGTGTCTTAAAACCAGCTAAAAAGATCTTTCACATGGCAGCGGAGCAATTGAAGTTGCAGCCAGCACAGATTGCCCATGTTGGTGATAGCTTGGAAACTGATGTGATGGGCGCTAACCAAGCTGGCTTTGTTTCAATCTGGTTTAATGGCAAGTCAGTTAATTATGGGCAGGCTGCCCAGGAGCAACAACTTGGCCCACAACATCGGCCAGCTGTTGAAATTAACTGTTTGCAGCAGCTGCGAGATTTATTGCCTTAGAAATATTTTTAATAATCAAAATTTACCGAAGTTTGTAGAGGTTAAGGTTGTGGAATAATCAAAGAACAGAATATGCGGCAAAGGTAATAATTCGGCTGATAATGACTAATAAAATTAAGTCTGGCCATACATCATTGCCGCTATATTTTTGCAATAAATAGAACAACACAATCAAAGAAGCGATCCAGCCAATCAATGGAATTACAGCCACTAGCGCCGTTATCGCGACTGTAATCAGCGTTTCTTTAAAGCTCAATTGAACAGATAGCACCTTTGATGCAAGCCAAAGTGCAGCGCCACCAATCAGTAGATTGACCAATAGAATAATTAGAATACTCATTGAGTCCTTTTGCTTGAATGATTTCGGATTACTGTAACAAAAGCCCCATCACATTTTTTCGGTCCATCTGATTTTTCTCTGCAATTTGTTGCAAGCTGGTGTCACTGTCAGCTACGGCTACTCCTTGGCTGGTTAGCAAGGTGACTAATTGCTCTTTGGTCAGCTCCAGAACCGCCGCAGAATTTTCTAGGTCAGCTGTAAAGAGCGCAACTTCGGCTCTTAAAAATGGAGGTGTTCCTTGCTGCTCTAAAGGAATCATTACAGTCATCAAAGTAATCATCACACCTGCTGCAATTACAATAACGCTGCCGATAGTTACCCAGGCACTGATGCGCGAGAGTTTGGAGCTAAAAGTATCTAAATAACAGATTTTGATTACTTCATCGGGGGGCAACGCGCAATTGGTGCGCATGGTTTTGGCATCAACTGATTGATAATTATCTACATAGTTATCTGAGGTATTGGCGGTCATCGCGCTACTTCCTGATCAATTATTTTGCTGCTAAATGTTTCTGGGTTGCTAGCTAATGATAAAGCGCGACTAGGCAAACGATATGCAACAAAAGCGCAGCAATCGAGCAAGTCGATATTATTGATTTCTATGCCGTCACTAGATGATTTTTTTGATAACAGATATCACAGTTTAGAAATACCGCAGCATCTGTATAATCGATAACAAAAGAATCAATAGCTAGTTAACTATGACCAATAAAAAAAGAACGTCTCGATTTTCATTGTTTCAATTCATTATTGCATTGGTGTTTGTGGGATATGCAGCCAATTCTATGGGCTGGACAGAACAGTATCTGGGTTATGCAAAAACCTTGTTCTGGAAACCGGTTTCAGTTGAGCTTACTAGTTTGGCGATCGATGAGAAGGCTAAAACAGGAATCACAGCTGAATATCAGTACCGCTATAACGGCCAACGCTATACCAGTCAGAAAATTCGTGCTGTAGATAAAAACTGGCTCGATTCTGACCAAGCATTAGAGATTTATACCAGCCTGCGGAGCCAAAGAAACTCTGGAAAAGTTCAGGGTTGGCTTAATCCTGAGCAGCCAAAGCAAGTGGTACTTGATCGCAACATCTTACATGTTGATGCTCTAGCTTCTTCTCTTTTCACCCTGGCTTTTTTAGCTATGCCCTTGTTGATGGCATTGCTGCCATTGCTATTTCGACGAAAGCAAAAAACCGAACCAGAACTAAAAGCAGAAGAACGAACAAAAATTCATCAGAAGAAAGTAGTCGATTTAATTGAACAGCCGGTAATTACTAGTCAGCATCAAGCCGAATCTGAGCAAGACGCGTTGCAGCAAATTTCATTAGAAAATCTCGGTACATTAGACAACCCACAAGGGGTTAAACTGTACAGCCGTGCGATGAGAATGTTGGGTGCTAAAATACCATTTATTTTAACCGGTAGTATTTTCTTTAGTATTGGCATTTACTTTCAAAATGAAACCGATGGTTTAGGAATTATTTTCTCTATTGTCGGTGCTTTGTCTGTTTTAATTGGATTGTGGCTGGCAGGAAAACAGCTAGAAGCCATTATTACTAATGGTCGGGTGCAAGTCACTCGTCGCTGGGCAGGCATTCGATTATCACAAACAGATTATCCGTTTACTAGTCTGCAACAGCTAGTGTTAAAAGAAGGTGCTCGAATTACCGCAAATGGTAAGCACACCCAAATGATGGCTCTGGCGATTGAGCATCAAGGAAAACTAAAAACGATTGCCGAAGGTATTCAGGGGCAAGAGCCTGCAAAAGCTTTGAAGTATTTGCTGATTAAAAAATTGTCAGAAGTTCAAAGTTCAACTGAAAAAGCTGCATAATCAATTAATAAAAGGCTGAGTTTTGCAACTGGAAAAAGCACCAGAAAAGAGTCGTTTCGGTTGGTTATTCGTTCTGACTGGTTTGATTATGATGTTATCAGCTACAGCTCCCGGCCTGTATCGATATGTTGTTACTGCTGATTGGGTACCGGTTAGAGCTGAGTTGTTATGGGTTGGATCTGATTCGCAATTCGCAGATATCGAATATCAGTATCAATGGCAGGGTAATAGTTATCGTTCTAACCAGCTCTCTTCCCATGATGTTGAATCAGAGTTTGATACGTTTAATCGACAACAATATCGTGAAATTACCCAGCGGGCAGAGAAAGGTTTACTGCTTGCCTGGGTGAATCCAGATCATCCAAAGCAAGCTTTTCTGGTCCGTGCACAAAACAATACCCAGTATTTTGTTTTGAGCCTTATTGCTTCGTTGTTTATCTTTTCTGGAGCCTGTGTCGTACTGGGATGGTTTCCGGGGCAAAGAGTTAAACCGGATAACTCCAGTTGGCAAATGGGCAAAAGCCCTGATTATTGTTTCTGGGTTGTTTCAGGGCGAAGTCATTCCGAGCTAGCTGCTGGCTTTGTTGCCATGCTGTTTATTATTTGCCTGTTTTTTCCATTGTTATTGTTGCCAAAAAGCAGTTGGTTTGAAGGGCTGCCGATCTTTGGAGGCTTTGGAATATTTATAGGTGTTTTTCTCTCCTATTTTCTTGGGAGTGTAGATAGACATTTTCAGTTAAAGCTACATAAACCCTGGCAATTGAAGATACGCAGTGTTCTGAATGATCAGGGATGTATCGATCAAAGGCAGCAGTTTGCAGGCCAGTTGGATATTCCATTTTCAATATCAGATACGGCAAAAATTGAATTGGTGGGATATGGAAAAGTGGCCAAAGATCAGCAGTGGCGTTTTACTCACCCAGCTAAAGAAGCGGTAGTAATAGAACAATTATCTGATCGGCAGTTTTCCTGTGTAAACCATTGTCGGCTGGGCTTTGAGTTAGAAATCCCACAGAACCACGGCTCACAGAATAAAGAGTGGCTTGATGGCGACATTTGCTGGTTTTTAAAGTTTAGCGGAGAAGTTATAGGCAAAAATGGAGAGCAGTTTTCGGTAGATAAAAAGTGGCAACTGCCGAATGTGCTTCAAAAGCCTCAGCCAGCAAAACCTTTGCTTAACGTATCTGAAGGTTCAAAATATGACTTATCCGGGTTTTCCGGACTGGCGTATCAGAACCATACCGATCAACAAGCTCTGGATCAGGAATTATATCGTGATTTATTAGAAAACCAGCTAACTATTCAAAGAGAAGATCAAAGTAATATCAGTGTAAAAACAAAGCTGTTTAATAAAAAAAATTCATTTTTCAAGCGTGTTTATTGGTGGCTAGTATCGCTGATGCTAACTGTAGGGTTAGTACTGGAAATTATCGAGAGGGTTTCTCAATCCGTTAACTTGGCAGCTAAATCAACTGATGTGTTTGGTTTTTCTATTGTTGCTTTAACGCTGGGTGAATCTGCGGGCTACCTGGTTTTTGTCGCAATTAGTGGCCTAATGTTAGTTGTTTTTTCATTTCTGGTGGCTGCTGCTGTCTGGAGCAATATTCGGGTGATTGAAACAATAGTAAGCAAAGGTACTGTTGAACAGGTTTATCGTGTGTTTGGCTATATTTACCGGCAAAACAAGTATCAAATCCCTGCAGATTATCGACTCATTCTGGATAGCAATGGTTCGAGCTCTTCCTCTGATTATAAAAATGAAACATTCACTATTGAGCTTGGATTGGCTGGGCAGGTGATACCGGTCACAGGTGATGTTAGCAACAAGCAATTAGCAAACCAGCTGATTGAAGATATTCGACATGTTATTTAATTTTGCCTTTTTTGAAGTTAAAACTTCTGTATCAGGAAAGCGAGGAGCGCTCAAAAACAAAAGCAAAATTGACCAACGCGATGGACCTGAAAGATATGTACCAGATCGCTTGCAAAAAGCAGCCAACAAAAACTGGTTAGGTCAAGCTGATAAAGCAAAAAGAATTTCAAACGAAATAGAAGATCAAATGTTTGACTCGGGGCTTGAGGGTTATGTTGTTCATATAACTCATGTCAGGAAGGAAAAGCAGAGTGTTGAGTTTTATAAGTGGGTTCCAGGAAAGAGGCTGGGTGAAAAAATCGACAATACAAGGATATAGCAATGCTGAGTGATCAAACCTTAAGAAGACGATATAAGAAAATCTACCGGGAGCATCTGCAATGGTGGGATGATATTAGGCAAGGAGCTTATATTTCAGAGCAAAAGTCAAAAGCGATTGAAAAGCTTTGTTCTGAGTCCGACACCTCTATTTTAGGAAAAAATGAGTTTGATTTTCAATCTTCCATGTTGATGGGAAAAGTTAATGCAGAGATGATTAATAGGGATGCGAATATTGAAAGCATAAACCAACAGCTATCGCTAAGTTTGTCATACTGTATAATTTCACTGAATTTTGCTCGACTTGTCTGTCAGGTAAGGGGGAAACCGGCAAGCCCTATTTTCAAATATCAGAACTCCAGTAATTTCATAGCTGTTGGACTTATGTTAGCCATGTGCTTGAATGATGAAAGTGCGGTGGCTTTTTTAAGTGATTTTTTGAAAGAAGTTATCGAAACCAAAGCTAATGATGGGGTTCCGTGCGACGCATCACTCGTCAACTTGTCTTTATTCCTTGCTTGTCTCTATCAAGGGTTGGATGAGGAAGACTACCCCGCACTAAAAAGTTATAGAACAATAATGGATGGCCTAACAAACAATGATGGAGAGTTGCTTGGCAGCGGCTTAATGAGTGCCCTTGACTATCATGTGAGTATTGCTGCTACAGACACTAAAGAGTCTGCCAAGGAAGCTGCCGCCATTTCTAGTATGCCTTTTAATGATGCATTTAGTAGCTGCCTTCTGTTATTTCCTATTGAAATCATGGCTGTACTGTCAGTGGCTAATAGAAGAAAAATTAAAGTTGAAACTTTAAATCATCCTATGTGGAATCATGCAGACTATGAAGCATTAATTGGTAAGCTCAAGCCGCTAGATATTTATGATGATTTTCGAGATTTAGGGTTGAAGATTCTCCGCTCAAATGGCATACACTGTAGTTATCATAGTGCTTGAGCAATGGCTTGTAGTTTTTTATTCAAATTAATAACTAGGGTGGGTGTTTTAGTTGTGTTTTTTAATTAATAAAAAAGCCGCAATTGCGGCCTTTTTAATATTTGGGTATTGCTTGGGGATTACTCAGGATAACCGGTAATATCCCGTATATCTTTATATAGTGGCTGTAGCTGTTTATACATTTTCAAATAAACCCGCTTATATAACTCGTCATAAATTTTTGCATTGGCCGGAATTGGGTCAAATACCTGGCCGGTATGAACCATTTTCTCTACTGCGGTATCAAAGTTCGGGTGAAGACCAAGGCCGACTGCAATATCAATACAAGCGCCTAAACCTGAAGTTTCATAGGTATGTGGCCGCGCAGCGGGCAAGTTAAAAATATCAGCGGTAATTTGCATCGCTGCATCCGATTGAGAACCGCCGCCAGAAACACGTAATTGGGTTATCGGTGTTTTGGTTCGCTTTTCGACTCGCTCCATACTTTCACGCAGGCTGTAAGCCAAGCCTTCTAGAATCGCCCGGTAGAAGTGTCCACGCTTATGAACGTCACCAAAGCCAAGAATAGAACCTTTGGCTTCACGGCCCATTTTTACACCGGGTGACCAATAAGGCTGCAGCATTAAACCCATTGAGCCAGGTGGTATTTCTGCTACTAATTCATCAAACAAAGATTCAACTGAAACATTTTTTTCTTCGGCGAGACCTTGCTCGCGATGGCCGAATTCATTTTTAAACCAATTGACCATCCAAAAGCCACGGAAAATTTGAATTTCAGTGCTGTATGAGCCAGGTACTGCAGATGGGTAGGGCGGTATAAATCTTTGTGGTTCTATGTATTTTTTCTGGGTGGTATTTACCGTCGCAGTTGTGCCATAACTCAAGCAGCCAACATCTGGTTCCAAGCCGCCACTACCGAGTATTTCACAGGCTTTATCGGCGGCGGCAGCCATTACTGGAGTGCCTTGTGGAATGCCGGTTAGCAATGAAGATTCTTCAGTTATTTCACCGATCAATTCACCAGGCTTTACTAGGTCAGGTAGTATTTCTTTAGTGCCTGGAATTACTTTCCATTTCCAGTCATTTTTACCGGCCCATTGTTGTTTTTTATAGTCAAACGGAATATATCCCACCTGACTTCCCACTGAATCTATAAATTTTCCAGTTAATTTATAATTCAGCCAACCAGATAATAATAAAAATTTGTGAGTTTTATTCCAGATATCTGGTTGGTGTATGTTGATCCATCGAGCTTCTGCGCGAGAGAGAAAATAATCGATGGTTTCTTCCATACGAATTAATTTAAATGCCAATCCCCATAAGCCACCAACTCTTTTATTGATTGGGGTGCGGCGTTGGTCGAGCCATAAAATAGCCGGGCGTAATGCATTGCCGTCTTTGTCGACATTCACCACACTGGCGCGCTGAGTAGTAACTGCAACACCGGCAATGCGATTTTTATCCAGTGGTTGGCCATCAGTTGTGGGTGCGAGCCAAAGTGCCTGGCATGCTTCGCAGGCTTTTTGCCAGAAATAATCCGGGTGCTGCTCTGCCCAACCGGGCTTTTCTGAAAAATAGGCTTCGATATGAATTTGGCTTTTGGCAACGAGCTGCCCTTGCAAATCAAATATCAAAGCTCTTACGCTCTGGGTGCCATTATCGATGGCTAACAGAAGATCCTTGGTCACAGCATTTCTCTTTTATACCCAAAGCAGTCAAATGCCAAAAGCGGTTAAATACCTTCGGCGATTTTGACAGGCTTTGTAAATTAGGCGGTTGCTTGTTGTTGAGCCATTGTTCCCGAAAATGGTGAGCTATAGGCCTGTTGCCATACTTCTCGCCATTTGGCTGCCTGTATTTGCCAAGTCAAATCATCCCAGCCTAACTCGCTTTGGCAAATCTGACGGATTTTTTGAATATGTTCTTGGCAAGCATTTTCTAGCAGGATACCGATTCGGGTTCGACGAAGCAGCAGGTCTTCTAACTGTTCTACCTGTTCTGCTCGGGCTGCCCAGCGCAATTCTACCCAAAGCGTGTGGGTTGCGGGTATTAGATCAAGTTCACCGTGATCTGCTGCAGCAATCACCTTTGCCGCCTGATCGCCAAATCGGCCACAAATTCGACTTAACTGATCGGTAGTTAATTGTTCACTGACTTCTGGTTTTAGTTGTGTTCGAAGTTTTTCTGGTGCCAGTGCAGGGTCGATAATAGGGCCGCCTGCTGCTTTTTCTGATGCGCCAGGCAAATAAGGTTTAGCCTTTTCTAATCCTTCTAACGCACTGAGATGGAAAGTGGTTAATTTGCCGCCAGTAACGGTAATTAAACCTTGATCATCGCAAATCAGACTTTCTCTAGACTCTTTAGATGGATCTATTTTCTTGCCTTTACTTGGCTTACTTCCAATAACGGGTCTCACTCCTGACCAGCTAGCAATAATATCGTTGGAGGTAATTTTGGCAGCTGGAAAAAGGTGTTGCGCGGCTTCTAGTAAATAAGTTGCTTCGCCTAGGCTGATTCGTGGTTCCAAATCTAGATCGGCTCGATGATCAAGATCGGTGGTGCCAATAATTGTTGCGCCTTCCCATGGATAGAGATAAACCGGACGACCATCTTGAGGGTGATTAGTCGACACTGCCTGAGAAACAGGTATCCGCCAATTCGGTAGCACCAAATGGCTACCGCGAAGTGGGCGAATGATTGGTTTCTTACCGCTTTGGCCGCGTAAATTATCGACCCATGCACCGGTTGCATTAATCACGCACCGGGTTTGTACTGGAGTAGTAAAATTTTCTGGCTTTTGGCTATCTAAAGGATCGACTAGTTGGTCTTCTACTACAAAATGACTAATTTTTTCGCCATCGCGAATAATCTTTTTTCCCTTGCAGTAGTTCAGTGCAATGCCGCCATAGGCTTCACCCTGTTGAATCAGTCGTAATACCATTCGGGCGTCATCAGTACTGGCATCGAAAAATCCTGATGCGCCATGTAGCCCCTTTTGTCGAATGCCAGGAGCTAGCGACTGAAGTTGCTCAGGAGTGAAATAACGACCGGTAAAACGCAGTGCAATTAAATCGTAAGTTAAAATGCCGCTGCGAATCATCCAGCGATTGAACACTTGGCCATTGTAACTCGGTAAAATAAAACCCAGTCGGTGAACCAGTCCAGGCGCTTCTTTCAATAGTCGGTCACGCTGTACCACTGAATCACGAGTTAAACCGGGCTTGGCTTCTTTTAAGTAACGAATGCCGCCATGCACCATTTTTGAAGAACGGCTGGAAGTGCCCCAGCTGAAATCTTTTTGTTCAATTAACAGGGTTTTCAGGCCGCGTTTACAGGCTTCGGAAAAAATTCCAGCACCCGTCACACCACCGCCTACGATTACCAGGTCAAAAAATTCATCCAGCTTTGCAAGGCGATCCGATCTGGATCTACCGTCTTTTGATGTAATAGGCATAGCAGCCTCCGCTTACCGCTAACTGTTGGAGCTTTTAGCTCTAAGCAGTTTGTTTTATTTGTTGTTGTTTTTTCTTATCAAGCGATTGTACTGCGAGTGAATCGACTTCTGTTTCAATGTCGGCAACCAACTTACCCGGATTCATAATACCGCCAGGATCCATTAGTTGAATATTGTTTCGCATCACTTTCATTCCCAGCTCGCCTTTTTCTGCAGGCAAATAGGATGCGTGATCAACACCAACGCCATGCTGGTGAGAAATAGTGCCGCCGCAAGCAACGATCGCTTCACTGGATGCCTTTTTGAAATTTTTCCAGCGCTGCAAGGTTTCAGGATAATCTTTGGCAACATTGAAAATATAAGTGGTGTAAATGCTCGAGCCTTGAGCATAAACATGTGACAAGTGAGTAAATACCTGAACCTTAACGCCCATTTCCTGTGCAGCATCTTTTACTGCCTGCTCCATGGTTTGCATGGTTTTGCTGACGTTGGACCATTTAACGCAGGTTTCAAAAGTGTCTACTGCAAAGCCAGCATCCCACATGGTGTGGCGAACATAAGGTGAGCGGAATCTGGAGTGCTCCCACTTTTTACCGAGTGGTGCTCCTATATAAATGCCGCCAAATCGCTTGCATTGTTTTATGGCTTGTTTTAACGCAGTTTTAGCAAAAGACTTGCTACCAGTTGCGCCGATCATTGCCACGCACATTTGTCCTTCATGGCAACCGCGCAATTTTAGATAGCGTTTTAATCCACCTAATAAATACGGGTGTCCGGCGAGCACCATGTGGCTAGAAGTTTCTTCTGGATTAGATAAGCGCAACATCGATACTGGAATTTTTTCCTGACCAATTGCTTGCAAGCAATCGTGTCCTTGTTGCCAGTTGGGAAAAAATACGCCATGGAAAGACTCATGTTCCGCTTTTGGTGTCACTCGAACTTTAGCTTTGGTAATAATGCCTAGGCGGCCTTCTGAGCCAAGCACGAGTTCTCGCATATCTTGTCCGGCTGAATTAGCAGGAATTTCTGGAATTTCTAAAGTGCCAATAGGGGTTTCCATTTCACCACCGGCAAACATTTGTTCGATGCGACCGTAGCGATAGGATTGTTGACCAGAAGAGCGAGTTGCTATCCAACCACCGAGCGTTGAAAGCTCCCATGACTGAGGATAATGTCCCAAAGTATAACCGCGAGCTTTTAATTGGGCTTCCAGATCTGGCCCGGCAACACCGGCACCGAAAGTGGCAATTTGACTAGCAGTATCTAAATCTTCTAATTGACGCATTCGTCCCATATCAATGGTAACGATTGGTCGTTTATCTGAAGAAGTAGCAATGATATGCCCGGCAACACTGGTGCCACCGCCGTAGGGAATCACTTTAATATTCTGCTCACCGGCCCAAGCGAGTAGCTGCTTTACATCTTCGGAAGTTTCTGGCCAGCAAACGGCATCAGGGAATGGCCCTAATTCACCTTCTCGCATGGCCAGCCAGTCTTCTAAGCTTTGGCCGCGAGCGTGGCGTAATCGATCTTCAGCATCTGTAGACAATAAAGGGTGTGGGTTATCGATTCGCGATTCCGGCACTTTTTTCAGAGCGCTTTTAAAATCAGCATCCGGTAAAGCTTTTGCTTTACCGACTCGCGACTCAAGAAATTTTCTTGCATGCTTGTTGAGTGGGAAATTGTTTGCATCATCTCCCCATCCATTCCACCGGCGCATATTACTTCCCCTTTTGTTTTCAGAATTTTTATTTGGGACTGCCTGTCGGCATATTTTATAAGTTAAATTAAACGCTGTTTAATTTAACTTGAAAAAAACACCCGATCCATTTAACTAGGTCAGGTATTGCAAATTAGTAGTGGCCTTGTCCTTCGTAACGTTTGTTAATCTGGCCAGCTGGGCTGCTCGATTTTTGCTCTGTAGCGTTAACACGAATTTCGTGATTTTGTAATTCTGCACCGTCAGATTTTAAAGCAGCTTCTTCGGAGGTAAAAGTTATAAAGCCCAAGCCATGAGAGCAGGCAGATTCGCGATCCATGATCACTTGACCATTGTCTATTTCGCCATAACTGGAAAAAAAATTTACTAGGTCTTCATCTGCTACCGACCACAGCAGGCTACCCACAAAGATTTGGTTCGACATATCTCTCTCAAGATGTGTCGTGCAGCACACTTCTGCTCGACATTAACTGATCGTGATAAGTCACAATGGTAGTATCAAGCAACAAAAGAAATGCAAAATTAACGCCACGGCGGCAGTATTGCATGGTCAAAAGCCGCTGTAAATCATTCGTAGTAAAGATTATTTTTTGTTGTTTTGTAAACAATGCTTTGTTTTAGCAGAGCCTATATAAATTGAAATCAATAAATATAAGTTTGCCTATAGGTTTTACGGCTATAGCGATGTAGCCAATAAAAATGTGACTAATCGTTATTAATGTTTTGATTAATAAAGATTCTGTTCGCGACTGATCAGAAAATAAACCCGCCTGCCGGAAACAGGTGATGGTTAGTTTTCTTTAGGTGGTTTCAGCGGTATAAGCAGAGTAATTACCAGTCAGTTTAGGATCAAATATGTATCGCTCTTTATTATTAGGCTGCCTGGCTTTGGCGCTTTCCGCTTGTAATTCTACTCCGGCTAAACCACAAAAACCGGAACTGGATACCAGTTTTTCAATGCCAGTTGCCAGTGCCGAAGGTGAAATTCAATCAGGTTTGTCGGGAGTGCAATTGGAAATCTGGCTAGATTTTCAAGCCAATGAATTGGAGCGTGCGCTGAAGCAATCCGGAATTCAGGTTTCTCTATCGCTAGAAAGTGTTCGGCTATTAATGCCAGGTCAGCAAAGCTTCTCTGCTGGGCAAAATAAGATCCAATCACAGTTCTTGCCAGTGCTAAGTAGTTTGGCTGAAGTGTTCACTCAATATCCTAACAGTAGCATCGTGATTAATGGCTATACCGATAGCTCCGGTCCAGCAAATACCAATAAGCAACTGAGCCTCAAACGAGCTCAAGCGGTAGCGACTTATCTGAATAAACAAGGTGTCGCGCACAATCGGTTATTTGTTCAAGGGCGTGGCGAATCTAGCCCGTTATTCAGTAACACAACGGCTGAAGGCCGAATGAAAAATCGTCGGGTTGAGTTAGAAGTTATTCCGCTATAGCCCCGACTATTGTGTGGTGTTAGTTGATGGCGATAAGAATGAGTTTTTCTTGAAGCTGTCAGCTCAGCTTTAAAAATAAAAAGGCGTACCTAAATAGGTGCGCCTTTTTATTTCCAGGGACGGAATGTATGTCGTGGGGAATACAGCTAATGCTGGGAGTAATCATCTGTCAGGAAGCCGGCATATGCTTTTTGAGATAGATATTGCTGTGGTGATTGTCAGTAACAAGACTTATATCGCCGAGCATACCTTTCTGAACAGTTAAGCTTGAATGGATCAGCCAACTATTGGCACCATGAATAATAGTAGCGCTACATCTATATCGAACGCCCTTCCTTTTCTATCTATATAGCAATAGAAGCCATAACTAGAAGAAGGTCGCCGTAGTATTAGCTCTATCGAGGTTGGGCGACCGATAGGGCGTAGTTTTTATGCAGCTTTTGACATTAGAAGCTTTGCACGAAGGTGTGCCTCAAGCTTAGGTTTGCATGGATTAAGCCCGAAGTTGCTAGGAAAGCTCTTAACTGCCTCAAGGTTTCTATCGCTGTCGTCCACCAATATAAAGTAGCTGCAATCATGATCCTGGCAAGCTAGGCTGGCGGCCTCAGCTTTTGATTTGTAATTCTTAGTTGTATTGCTTCCTTGGTTGAACAGTAGCTGCTGCTCTCTTTTATAGATTGGGGTTCGTGTCAGGTAAATTACATCATCCTCAAAAAAACCGGTTGTGGCCCTTCCTATGGTTCTTTTTGTGCCATAGCAACGATCGAGCGTAATCCCTAAGTTTTCAGGGGTGTAATTGCCATTGCTGATGATGGCAACTTTAACGCCAGGGATCGCACCAGAATAAATTTCGTTGAATAGTTGGGTGTAAAACGCTTTACGGAATAAACGAAAGCCAGGGTTGCTATCAGTTTTTCCTATCAACTTCACTGGTTGCATAAACGGCATCTTGCTTGTCTCGAGATATTTCTTATAAGCAACAGGCAGTGCGCTTTCTCCTTTATCCATTGTCCAACCAAAAGCGGGGATCTTAGGGTCTTCAGATATTAATAACGTACCGTCGACATCGAAACAGAGCAAAATCACTTTATATCTCACTGCGCTAATAAGGTTTTGGGCCATCCTAGATAGTTTTTCAAGTGGCCTCTGGAACCAGTTCACAAAATTAGTAGGTCAGATCTCGGGCAAAACGCTTGCTTTGCAAGGAGGGCTTTGGAGGGAAGAACGTTTCATTTCAAGGTGGAGGTAGTTACGATTTAAGAGGCTCAGAAGCACAATCAACCACTTAGCTTGCACATTACCGATAACTTACTTTTTCTGGCAGATTCTTTAGCAAAGCGCTTGTGTTCTGTCTTTAGATACCTATAATGCGACCTCGCTGTCACGGCAGCAACGCAAACAGAACGAGACACGAACAACGAGACACAACGAATTGAACGGCTTTTAGCCAATCAGACTGTTTGTTTCACTAGGTTTTTAAAGCTTTCT